>JAOAHF010000005.1 GCA_026415355.1 Brevinematales bacterium | reverse complement strand
GAGTAGTGCTGATGTGAGGAAGAATGTTGAGGAAGTTAGGGATGTAAATATGTTTTTGGGGAATGTTCTTGAGGTAGTTGATGTAATAAAGGCGATAGCTGATAGGATAGAGATACTTTCGATGAATGCGGGTATAGAGGCAGCGCATGCTGGGGAAGCAGGAAAAGGTTTTGCGGTTGTTGCTGATGAGATGGGTAGTCTTGCAGAGGATAGTAGGAAGAAAGCAGAGGAGGTTGAAAAACTTGTTAGAGATGTGATAGATAGGGTTAAGAGTAGCATTGATGGTGTTGAGAGGAATGGAGAAGTGTTTTTGAGGATAGCTGAAGGGGTGAAAGAAGTCAGTGTGTTTGTGGGAGAAATAAATGCGAGTATGGTTGAAGTTGGAAAAACTAATGAAATGGTAATGAGTACAATAAGTAACTTAACAGGGTATAGCGAGAGTATAAGAGTAGCAATGGAAGAAGGTAGAAGTGGTATAGGTGAGGTAGTTAAAGCAGTCTATGAAGCAAATGAGTCTGTCAATACTCTAAATGAAAGGTTTAATGAAGTATATGATGTCCTAAAAGGAGCAGTTGAAATCCTTGTCAAAGCAAGTGAAAGATTACCTAAAATAATAGAAAGCTTAACCCAAATGGGAGAAGAACTCGCTAAATTCAAAGTCAGTGAAATAAAATTCTCAAAAGGTATAACCTTGGTAGAGTGAGGTTTTTGATTAAAATTCCTCTAAGGGTTTTTAAGAGTTGTTTACTATGCCAGTTAGATTATGATAAAAAAATTTTCTAATTCAGAAGATCTGGTAAAGCTTTACAAGGTTTTGTTTTTTCATTCGAAGTTGGATATTGTTGTTTTGAGTAAAGAAAATTTTCTGTCTTTCAAGAATCTTATAGATGATTTATCTATAGATAGTTTTTGCTTTTTACCGTCCTTGAATATATATCCTTATATTCATTCAGTACCACCCTTTGATGAAGCAAAGCAAAGAATAGAAACTATTAGGCAGGTTTTGGTGAATGAAGATAAGACAGTAGTAACAACTTTAGAAGCATTGTTACTTAGAACTATTTCAGAGAACTTTTTGAGAGAAAGTGGTATCAAGATTTTGAAACATAGTTCCATATCATTAGAAGAGTTAAAGTTAAAATTGATATCTTTTGGTTATGAATTTGTTAGTAAAGTAAGTGATTATGGTGAATGTTCTTTAAAAGGTAGTGTACTTGATATGTTTTGTCCTTGTTACAAACTACCAGTTAGGATGGTAGTGGATTTTGATGAGGTAGCTAGTATAAGGTTATTTGATGTTGAAACACAGAGAAGTATAGAAGAAATTGATGAGGTAATTGTATTGCCGCCTTATGAGAATGATTTTCTCAATATGTTTGGAAAATCGAGTCGTAATATATCTTTTTATGAGCTGTTTAGAGATAAGAGGGTTTTTTCTTCAGAGCATTATCATTTTCTAGAGAGTGAATACAAAGGTATTGTTGAAGAAATTAATAACTTATATAATAAATTACCGAACAAGGATGGTTATTTAGTACCAGATGATGTCATATTTCATTTGCCAGTGATAGGGTATTTGGATAATAGAATTGACTTGTTTCCAATTTTTATAAGTGATGAAATGAACTTACCTAATTTTGACTTTCTTTCCAAGTATATATTTTCAAAGCTTCAGAAGTCTACTTTTATTTTTTTATCTCCTAATAGAAAGTATACTACTAAGGCGGGAAGCATATTTAGGAAGTATGGAATTCCGTACAATGTAATTAATGTGAAAGGATTTAATGAATTTTTGGAGTTTTTGAACAAGAAGGGTTTTGCAGATGGTTCTGTAAAGGTACTAGAGGGTTTAAATTTACCTCGAGGGTTTGAGACTGATGATATTTCAGTTATGACGGTTAAGGAATTGTTAAACAGAGAGTTTGTCGAGTACTCAACTCAAGACATTCAGATTTCATCTGATGAGGTTAAGGAGATTTACCTATTTGAGAATATAAAGGAAGGAGATTATGTAGTTCACTCTAATTATGGTATAGGTATATTCAGAGGTATAAAGGAGATAAGGTATTTTGATAGTGTTAAAGAATTTGCTTGTATAGAGTATGAAAACGGTGATTTGTTGTATATTCCGCCTGAGCATTTTAACTTGTTGAGTAAGTATATAGGGAGTGAAAAGCCCAATATAAGTTCTCTAAGGAGTGGTAATTGGAAAAATGTAAAGCAAAAGGTAAAGGAGAGTATATTAAAGTTTTCCAGGGACTTATTGAGGTTGAAAGCTATAAGACAAATACAGAAGAAAGAACCGCTTAAAGTAGATTTTGAAGAGTATCAACTTCTCGAAGACAGTTTTCCTTACGAAGAAACACCGGACCAGATAAGAGTTTTGGAAGAAATCAAATCTGATCTTACTTCAGGTAGAATTATGGATAGAGTAATTTGTGGTGATGTGGGTTTTGGTAAAACTGAAATTGCTGTTAGGACAGCTTTTTTGCATATTCTAAATGGAAATCAAGTAATGGTTTTAGTTCCTACCACAATTTTGGCTGAACAACATTATAAAACTTTTTTTGAAAGATTGTCTCCATTTGGTGTTAGGATAGGTGTAATGTCAAGGCTAAGAAAGGATAGCTATATAAGAAAAGTTGTTGAAGGTATATCAGATGGGAGTATTGATTTAGTTATAGGTACTCATGCTTTGATTGTTGGAGAGAGAGTTATTGATAAGTTTAAAAAAATTGGTTTGGTGATAATTGATGAAGAACATAAATTTGGTGTTAAGCATAAGGAGGATATACTCAAGGGTAGAGAGAATGTAGATGTTTTGATGTTATCTGCAACGCCAATACCTAGGACTCTTGGAATGAGTTTGAGTAATCTTAAAGACATATCGATCATAACAACACCTCCTTTAAGTAGGAAACCAATTAAAACGTACATTGTTGAGTGGAATGATGAAGTAATAAGGGATGCTATTACAAGGGAAATTAACAGAGGGGGGCAAGTTCTTATAGTTAATGACAAAATAAGTGGTATTGAAAATCTTAAAAAACGAATAGCTATTATATTAAATGGAATGTTGTCAGATGGTGATATATGTGTTTTGCACGGTCAAATGAATAAAAGTGAAATAGAAAACATATATTTTGATTTCGTTGATGGTAAGTATAAGATTATGGTTTCAACGACAATATCGGAGTCTGGATTAGACATTCCTAGCGTGAATACAGTGATAATAAACAATGCTCATCTTTTTGGACTTGCAGATTTACATCAGATAAGAGGACGCGTTGGTAGAAGAGATGTTGAAGGATATGCGTATTTCATATATCCTTCAAAGTATATAATAAGTGAACTTCAGATGAAACGATTGAGTGTGATCGAAGAACATTCCGATTTAGGTGCTGGATTTCGTATAGCAATGAAAGATTTAGAGTTTAGAGGTGCTGGTAATTTGCTAGGAAAAGAACAGCATGGTAATATAAAGACAGTTGGCTATGTTTTTTATGTCAGGATGTTATCTGAAACTCTTAAATTTATTAGCGAAAGTATGGATGAAAAGAATATAGTCGATTACTCTGATCCTGTTGTGTATTTCGATTTTGGTAGGGTTTTCCCAGAGAATTTTAATATACCAGAGAGCGATAAGGTGGAAATAATGCTGAAGATGAATATTGCTTATACTGAAAAACAGATAAATTATATCCTTAGTGAAGTAGCAGATAGGTACGGAAAAATACCAGAAGGTCTTTATACTCTTGCTGATATTGTTAGGTTTAGAATGCATATAAAAAAGTTTGGTATAGAAGAGGTTTTTGATACCCCAGAGGGAATAGAAATCAAGTTTAGTAGAAATAAACTTCCAGATGTTGAAAAATTAGTTGAACTTATTTCTGAAGGTAAATATAGTGTTCAAATACCTCCTGAGGCTTCTAACATGGTTGTATTAAAAGTATCTTCTAGTAGTGTAAATGATAAAATACAAGAGGTGTTGAACTTTTTAGGAGAATTGTTTGGTTGAAAGAAGACATTATTGATTTCTAGCCTGTTTTTTACTAATTTTTTTAAATATGAAGCAGTTACATTTACTTTTTGTCTTATCGCTAGTTAGTAGCAATGTTTTTGCTGATGTTGAGATCTTTTATGAAGAAGTTTCCATAAGAAATTTTAAGGAAACAAATTATATTAGGACCTACATAAAGGGTAATAAGTTTAGAACAGATAGAACGCAAACAGATAATGTGATTATATATGACTTTACAAAGTCTGAAGCTTTGGTTGTAGATACAAAGAAAAAAGAGTATAGAGTTATGCCTATAAGTAAATGGATTAAGGAACTTTCGGATAGGATAAATGGTTTTATTAGATTGGGTAAGACATTTGTTGGAGAAATTAAAGTAACTTTTAGTGGAGAGTTTACTAACATAAATGGTTACAGAGCCGCTAAACTTGTTGATAATTTTGGTGGTTATTATCTTATAACAACAGATTTGGCAAGGATAAAAACTAACTTCGACTCTTCTTTGTTGAGATCTGCGGGGTATGAATATAACTATGAAAATTTTTCAAGGCTATTTGCTTTGAAAGAACTTACTCTTGATGATAAATCAAAAGATTATTTCTTTAGAGGTTATGTTTTAGAACAAATGGGAATAATAAAAACAGTATTTTTCACGGAGACTAATTTAACATACATAAGACAAATAGAATTTTCCGTTAATGATTCTGTATTTGATTTTGATCTAACTGGTTATAAGCTCATAAAATAGTAGACTTGTGAATTCGAGTAGTATTTGAGTTATTGTTGTATTTCTTACACTTTTTCTATGCTATCTTCAAAGTTTTTTAGAGACAGTTTGCTCAGCCTGGATGTTAGTTCTTTATTATTTTTAAACCTTTGTAATGCCGATTTGTAGAGTGCTTCGGCGTTCTTCTTTAGTCCCATACTTTCGTATATATCTCCTAGTAGGGTAACTATTCTAATGTCATCTGGATGTTGTTTCATTAAGGAATTGCAGATTTCAATTGCTTGTTGGTATTCTTTTCTTTTTGCTTTTATTTTAACAAGGCCTATTAATGCATATTTACTATAACCTGTTTCTAGTGCTTTGTTGAAGGCTACTTCTGCTTCATTTTCTTTATTTATTCTCAATAGTGTATCACCTAATCTAGTTAATATTTTGGGATTGTCTGGATACTTTTCTGCTAGTCTTATCCAGTATTTAAGGGATTCCTTTAGCTGTCCCATTCCTCTTAAGGAGTCTGCGATACCATATAAAGCATAGAAGTTTTCGTAATCAACTCCTAATGCTCTTTGGTAATATCCAACTGCTTTTGAGAAGATTTTTTTTCTTCTATATATATTGCCTATCATTGTAAGTACATTTAAGGTATTAGGTCTTATTTCAACTAGTTTTTCCCAGTATGTTAGTGCTTTATCGAATTCCTCTAATTTATAAAACATGTCACCTATTCCCATAAGCGCAAATTTATTTTTGTTATTTAACTCAATTGCTTTGAGATAGTATTCTTCTGCTTTTTGATAGTTTTTAAGTTTTCTGTAAGCATCTCCCATCCTTGTTATAACCAGAGAATCTTTAGGATCAATCTTCAAGTACATTTCCCATACACTTAAAGCCTTTTCCCAATTTTTGAGCCCCCTCCATGAATCGGCAAGTCCAAGTAATCCTTTTTTGTGAGTTGGATCTATTTGTAATAGTTTCTCGAAGATATTTATAGCATCTTCAAACATCAAACTCTTTCTATAAGCAGTTCCTAACAGCAAGAGTAATTCAGTATTATTCTCGTTTCCCTTAATGTTTTCTTCGATCAGAGATATTACACTGCTGTATTGCTTCTGTTCCAAGAGTTCAGAAGCTTTTTTAATCAAATCCTCTACTTTTTCATTTTTCCACATCATACAATTTACCTCCTTAGAAATGTTTAAAGTAACTTTACTAAGATAGTAAAATTATAAGAAATTAATCTACTAAAATCAAACTACATTTCTCGAGTAATAAAATTCTACATAAACTTATATTTTTATTGAAACGATGTATCTAAATTCTATTTGAATATCTGGTATTGTTTTGGTAAATTTTAAACTTATGAATGATTTGACCAAAGGTAATGTTGTTAGACAGCTTTTAATTTTTTCCTTACCCCTTATATTCTCAGATCTAGTTCAAGGGCTTTTGAGTATTGTTGACATGGTTTATCTAGGCAAGTTAATAGGTTATCAAGGTATTGCTTCTGTATCTGTTGCTATACCTGTTGTATTTTTTCTTCTTGCTGTTTTGATAGGTATGAATGCTAGTACTAACATTATGATTGGTCAAGCTTTTGGTTCGAGTAATAAGAATAACCTAAGGCTTGTTATAACGAACTCATTTACCATAACTATAGTTATATCTTTTTTCGTTGCTTTTATGGGGGTTACTATTTCTGAACTAATACTGAAGCTTATGAATGTTCCTTCCAATATATTTTACGATGCGTTATCTTACTTGAGGGTTTATATAATAAGTATACCTCTTAGTGCTATGATGATGTGGATTATGGGTATAACAAGGGGATTTGGTAACTCAAAATTTTCATTGTATTCCTCTATACTTTTGCTTTTTGGTAAATTAGCTCTTACTCCTTTGTTTATAAAAGGTTTTGGAATTATACCTTCTATGGGAGTAGTTGGTGCTATATTATCTTCAGTTGTTGTTGAACTAGGTATAATGGTTTTTGGATTTTTCTATATTGTTAAGAAATACGATATTGTGAGACAAAGTTTAAAATTGTCGCTTGATAAAGAAATAGTTTTTAAGTTTTTTTCTGTTGGTTTACCTGCTTCTTTACAGATGTTGATAATATCATTTTCTTTCGGTGTAGTTATGGGATTTGTTGCGCATTTTGGTGAAGAGAGTATCGCGGTTTTTGGGATAGGTAATAGGATAGATCAGTTTGCTTTTTTACCTGCTTTGTCTCTTAGTATGGCTTTGGTGACGATATCATCTCAGAATCTAAGCGCTAATAGAGAAGATAGGGTTTCAGAGTTCTTAAAGTGGGCTATAGTCATATCTTTTAGTATATCGTTAATTGTTGTTTTTTTAGTAAATGTATTTGGAAAAGGTATCTTTTCTTTTTTTGTTAACAATGAAAGGGTTATTAATCTAGGTGTTGAATATCTTAGGGTTATGAGTTTATCTTATGTCTTGATGGGGTTTGTTTTTTCAGTTCAAGGGGTGGTGAGAGGAGCAGGAGATACACTTGCTATTCTTGGTATAAAAGCTTTCTCAATGATTTTGGTAAGAGTACCTGTTGCTTATTTACTTGGATTTTTAGTTTTTGAGTCTCCGATAGGTGTTTGGATGTCTTTTCCCGCAGTTATGGCTTTTGAGATGATTGCAAGTTGGGTTTACTTTAAATCTCAAAGGTGGAAAAGAAAAATAATGTTTAGAAAACAGAAAAAAATTATTGACGCAGGAATTTAGGTAATAGCGTTGGATATATCAAATTTTGTTAGTAGAAATATGTGGTTTAGTTATGTAATAATACATTTGGTATGACTAAGAAAGAGAAGCTAGATTTGTTTTACTCGAATCAGATATACTGTATAACTGCCGAAGAATATTCTAGAGGTAGGACGAATATTCAAGTTGTTAGAGAGATGTTAGAAGCAGGTATAAAGATAATTCAGTATCGTGAGAAAAAGAAAAAGGGTATCTATAGATATAACGAAGCGAAGGAAATAAGAAAGATGACAAAAGATTATGGAGCATTATTGATAATAAATGATTATGTTGATCTTGCAATGATGGTTGAAGCTGATGGTGTTCATATAGGGCATGAAGATTACCCTGCTGATGAGGTTAGAAAGCTTGTTGGAGATGATATGATAATAGGTGGTTCAACTCATTGGGATTACCAGATGATGGATATGATAAAGAAGGGTGTTGATTATATAGGTGCTGGACCCTTGTTTGAAACGCACACAAAGGAAGATGTACTACCACCGGTAGGACTTGACTATTTGAAGTTTGCTCTAAAGTATTCTACTGTGCCTGTTGTTGCAATAGGTGGAATTAAAGAACATAATATACATGAGGTAATAAAGCTAGGTGCTAGGTGTGTCTGTATCGTTACAGATATAACGATGGCAGAAGATATAAAGGGCAAAATAAAGAGACTTTACGAAATATGGGATAAATATAAGGAGGAGATATCTCCTCCTATTGTTTAGTCTTCAATTATTGCTAAAACATCATCGTTCTTAAGGATTAAGTACTCAACGTCGTCTATTTTTATTTGTGTCCCTGCATACTTGTCGTATATGACTTTTTGACCAACTTTAACTTTGACAAGTTCAGGATCACCTATTTCTTCAACAATACCGTGTTGGGTTTTTTCTTGTGCAGTTTGCGGTATGTATATACCGCCTTTTGTTTTTTCCTCAACTTGTAAAACTTTTACAAGCAATCTGTCTCCTAATGGTTTAACCTTCATAATACACCCCCAAATAGTTATAAAAATATAATAAATATCTATTATTTTGTCAATATATATGCCTGTGTATAGAGTGGTTCTTTGGTTTTGTTAGTTATGCGTGAGGATGATATTTTTTATAAATATCTTTGAGTCTTTTCAGTGATGTATGAATGTACCTTTGAGTTGTTCCTATTGAAGAGTGTCCTAGTAAATCTTGGATAACTCTTATGTCATTACCATCATTAAGTAAGTGTGTTGCGAATGTGTGTCTAAGACCGTGTGGATTTATTTTGTTTCCTACTATTGATGTGTATTTGTATACTAAATTTCTAACTTGTCTTTGGCTTATACCCCCATTTCTGGTATTTCCGACGAATAAAAGATTTGTCTCTTTAGTCATTAATAATTTCCTGATTTTTAGGTATTCGTTTATCTTTTCTTTGAGTAGAGGATGAATAGGTAAAACTCTTGATTTACCGCCTTTACCTTTGACTACTAAGGTATCGTTCACAATATCACTTATTTTGAGTTCTACTAGTTCTGAAATCCTTAATCCTGTCAGATAAAACGTAAATATTATTGTGTTATCTCTTATTTTTTTGAGAGATTTTTTGGGATTTTTATTTGAAATTATTTGGTTTTCAATATAATTTAGCATATTTATGATTTTATCTTCATCCATAAATTTAGGTAAGTTATTTGGAAGCTTAGGGTACACTATGTACTTTCCAAAGTTTTTTGAAATTAGGTTATTTTTGTAGAGAAACTTTGAGAAAGATTTCAATGATGAAAAAATTCTTCTTAAACTACTTGGTTTTAGTTGTCTTTTTTTATTGATGTGTATTGAGAAATCTCTTAGTAATTTTGAATTTATATCTTCTATTTTTTGGTTGTTTTCTAGTAAAAATTCGATTAAATAAGATATATCTCTAGCGTATGCTTCTATGGTGTTTTCAGAGTAGCGTTTGTTTAGTCTTAAGTATTCTAAAAAATTGTCTAACATTTCATACATAGAATTATTATCGTAAGTAATTAGCTATATTGAATTAAAGTTTTTTCAGTAGTGCATGAATTCTATTGGTATGAAAATATTTGTTTTAGTTGTGAATCAGGGTGGTTTACTCGTATTTTGAGTAAATAGCAAAGGGGGTTGAGGATGATATATTTTAAGAAGGTAACATTTTTTTAGAAATTATTTGTTTCTGTTATTTATACTCAATACATGTCAGAAAAATATAGGATCGAAAAAGATACTCTTGGAGATGTTAAGGTTCCTTCTGATGTTTATTGGGGTGCTCAAACCCAAAGAGCTTTGGATAATTTCAGAATAAGTCCTTATAAAATGCCAAAGGAAATAATAACTTCAATAGCGATTGTAAAATATGCATCAGCAGAGGTTAACTCAGAATTAGGACTTCTTGATAAAAGATTTGCTGATTCCATAAAGCAATCAGCTGAAGAGATTATATACTCATATAACCCTTTACATTTTCCTTTGGATGTTTTCCAAACAGGTAGTGGTACATCTACGAATATGAACGTTAACGAGGTTATATCGACTAGGGCTAATGAACTCTTAACAGGTATTAAGAATACCTCTTATCCGGTGCATCCAAATGATCATGTTAATATGAGTCAATCTTCTAATGATGTGATACCTACTTCAATTAGGATTGCTGCTGCTTTGTTAATAACTACTGAACTTTTACCTAAGCTTGAAGTTTTGAAATCTTCAATAGACAAAAAAGCATATCAGTTTAGGAACATAATAAAGACGGGTAGAACTCACTTGATGGATGCAGTACC
Organism: Brevinematales bacterium; assembly: GCA_026415355.1. NCBI lineage: Bacteria > Pseudomonadati > Spirochaetota > Spirochaetia > Brevinematales > Brevinematales bacterium. Next base: position 113,658 of record JAOAHF010000005.1, on the reverse strand, counting down.
AATATCTTTTGGTCAAGAATTTTCCGGTTGGTCTAGGCAAATCGAGAATGGTATAGAGAGAATAAAAGGAGTTTTTCCAAGGCTTTTAGAATTACCAATAGGTGGTACTGCAATTGGTACAGGTCTGAATACCCATCCTGAGTTTGCGAATAGAGTTGTTAATGTCATATCACGATTGACAGGTATAGATTTCAAACCTGCTAAGAATAAATTTGAAGGTATTGCGAGTATGGATGTAGCTAATGAGATATCTGGTCAGCTGAAAACTATAGCGGGTAGTATTATGAAAATTTCTAATGATATAAGACTTATGAACAGTGGTCCTATATCAGGTATAGGTGAAATAACAATACCTTCTTTACAACCTGGTTCTTCAATAATGCCTGGTAAAGTAAATCCTGTTATACCAGAAGCTGTTAGAATGGCTTGTGTTAGAGTTATGGGTAATGATACTACGATATCTATTTCATCTTCATTAGGAGAATTTGAGCTAAATGTTATGTTACCAATAATAGGATTTTGTTTAGTTGAGTCTATACAAATACTTTCAAACTCTTCTTACTTACTTGCTAAGAAAGTTATCGATGGTATTAGAATAAATACTGCCAAGGTTAAAGAAGTTTTGGATAAGAACCCAATAATAATTACTGCTCTTTTGCCTGTAATAGGATATGAGAAATCGGCCGAAGTCTACAAAAAAGCAATCAGTAACAATAAGACAATTCGAGATGTTCTTTTGGAAGAAAAGATACTCTCTGAGAAAGATATAGAAAAAATACTAGATTATAAGAAAATGATAGGTCAATAGATGTTTAATTAGATCTTTCTTACTATTAACTTTATTCCTTCAATTCCTACAACTTCAACTCTTGATCCTACCTCAATAGTTTCATCTGGGTTTTGAGAGATAGCGTTCCAATCGCTTATTCCATTTATAGGTACATCTAGTCTAACTTTACCTATTTTACTTCCAACTATTGACTGTATTACATCTCCTTTTATTCCCACATAATTAAATATTGGATCTTGACTTTCTTTATTGTCTGAGTATTTTTTCTTTTTTAGGTAAAAGTAAGATATTATTAGTGTGATTGATAAACCTAACCAAACTATTATTTGTAGTTCTAAAGTTTTGATTAGAAAAAGTGTTAAAACTGACACAAATATTGCTGATAGACCAAACCAGAAAAATATAAATCCAGGTATAAATAATTCGAGTACAAAGAAAAGTGTTCCAATAGATGCCCAAATCCAATACTCAAGTCCTGGAGTTCCTATTGTTTGAATTAGAATGTTGGTTGTGCTTGTTGGAATGTTTGTGGTTAGGTTGGTGATAGTATTTGATATTACTTGTCCATTCATAGTCATAGTATAACTAAAAAACTTTTAACGTTTCAATTTTATTCTTTGTAAGGTTTTGGATTACTAGCTGGATATTTTATGATTTATTGGCTATTTTGTATTTGAGAAAATGGTTAGTAAGATAGTAAATCACTTATAAATATACTTAAATTTCGGTTGTCTTGGTGTATGGAGAAGTGGATTAAGGAGAGAGAATTCTCATTAAAGATTTCAATAATTGAAGGTAGTATCTCCTCGATATCTGGTGCGATAATACATCAAGGTTTTTTCTTGCAGAGTTTTATAATATTTTTGAATGGTCCTGACTTTTGGATTTCTATCATACCTAATTCTCAGTTTATATTTTCGTTTCTGGGAATATTAAGTGGTTACTACTTAACTAGGTTTGGTGAGAGGAAAAAATCTGCTATTATTACAAATACTATCTATAGAGGTATATTTATACTTCCTGCGGTAGCATTGCTTTTTTTTGGTAGATCTCATTTGACGCTTACTATTTTCATAATTTCTACACTTATATCCTTTCTGTTCTTTAGGTTTTTGATGGTTATATGGATGAGGTGGATGGATCTTTTAGTTTTTGAGGAAACTAGAGGAAGATATTTGGGTATTAGGAAAACATTTACAACATTCTTTTTGTTAGTTGGATTTCTTCTTGGTGGTTATTTAATAGAGATTTTTACAAGAATGGGAAAAGGTGAAGTTGCATATTTTATGTTGTTTTTAATTGTTGCTTTAATAGGTGTGATTAGTAGCTGGCTTTATAGTTTTCAGTTTGATACCAAGACTAAAACTAGAAGTATAAATTTTAGACAATTTTTATCTCTTGCATTGAGTTCTGTAAAGGTCAAGAAATTGAGAGGAATAATTATATTTTTTGCTTTATTTGAAGGAGTTTCTGCAATAGGTGTACCTTTTATACCTGTTCAAATACTTAAGGGGTTTGGTCTTTCGACAGAGTATTTAGGAATACAATTTTCAATATATGCCATAAGTATGGCTATTTCAAGTTATTTTTGGGGAGTTTTGCTTGATAAGTTTGGTCCTAGAAGCGTTTTACAGCTTTCAACGCTAGGGCTTTGTTTTACTATATCGCTATGGTTTTTTATTCCAAAAGAGCTTTGGTTTATATTATCTTTTTTTGAACCTTTTATATCAGGAGTATTCTCTGGAGGGTATGAGTCTGTTTTTATGTATATGATCTTCTCGGAAGTGAGACCTAGATTCAAAGATTACTTCTTCTCTGTGGTAAGTGCTATTAATGGTTTTACTATACTTATTGGGAGTATAATGTCTGGTATTGTTGTTTTATTGTTTGGAGATCTAAATGTTTTTATACTTTATAAGGATTTTAAGGTTTATGAGTTTCTGTTTCTTTTGACTTTAATTGGTAGGGTGGTAACTTCTATGTTCTTGATTCCTGATATAAATTACAAAAAGAACGTTAAGAGTGCTATAGATCTTTTGAGAGTAACATTCACAAAAATATTCCAAGGATAGTATTGTAGGGTTAAGTTTTGGTTATCTTTTCATTGATTTGATATGGTTAATTAGGTTGTAGTGAACTTTATTTCTTCTTGTGTTAAATCAGTTTGATAAGGATTTATTACTTTTCTATTCCTTCTTCTTTTACGGGTTTTATTATGTATATATTATTTTCTTCTGAAAGTTTTATTATTTCTCCATCATCGATTTTTGTACCGAATTCGTCGTATATGACTTTGACAATTGGCCTGAATGGAGATGCTGGATCTGATGATATTACCTTTGCTATTGCTCTTGTATTTAGCATGACATATGATCCTACAGGATATATTGACATCATTCTTATGAACACTTTTAGTATATCTGGATCAAACTTTGTGCTTCCTTCTGCGAGTATATTTTTCATTGCTTCGAATGACATCATTCTATCTCTATAAACTCTTTTTCTAATCATTGCTTCATAAGTGTCTACTATTCCTGCTATTCTAGCGTATTCTGATATCTGGAGTTTTTCAAGTTTTCTAGGATATCCTGATCCATCCCATCTTTCGTGATGTTCGAGACATATTCTACCAACTTCTGGAGAAAAGTTATTTTCCTGAACTACTGCTTTGTATCCTAGTACTGTATGTGCTTTTATTTTGTTATACTCTTCTGGAGTTAGTTTTGATTCTCTTTCGAGTATGGTCATAGGTACAAATATCATGCCTATGTCCATTAGAATGAGTCCTGTTGCTAGTAATTTTAGTTTTTGTTCGGGGTATTGTAATTCTTGTCCTAATAATAGTCCTAATATAGTTAGGTTAGCTACATGGCTTGGTAAGTATTTTGATCCTTCTGATTTGTGAACTAATCCTATAAATATGTTTCTATCTTTTATTTCTTTAATTTTACCAATTATTGTTTCAACTAGAGTTTGTACTTTTTCAGGATATATTTCTTTTGTAGATTTATAATTTGTGTATATTGAATCTATACTACTGACTATTGATTTGTAAAATGTTTCAAGTTTTTCTATTTCTGTTGATAGTACATCTTGGGTTATATGATCTTCTTCTTTTACCTTTACTATACCTTTTAGATCACCTGTGGTTTCGACAAATTTTATACCTTTTCTTTTTATATCGTCTATTATCCGTTGGGTGATTGGTGTATTTGGTTCGAGTAGTATTTCGTAGTTATCACCAAAAAGAGTTCTGCTGAAGACCATCCCAGGTTTTAACTCTTCTACTGGTATTTTCTTCATTTGTGATTTTGGTTCCATATTCTAACCTCTGTTGTCCTCTATTCAACATTTTCGGAATTATATAAATTCTTAATAATTAGAGCGTCATATTCAATATTTGAGCTTTCGCTTATTATAACTCCTTCGACTTCAAAGTATTTAAGTGCTTTTATTACAAATTTGTAGTTAAACTTTGTTTCATCAAAAGTGTTGTGAAATTTTTCTCCTTTAGGGCCGTATTCTATACCGCTTAGATGTATGTGCATATTTTTTAGAGCTTGATCTCCGAGTTCTTTGCCTATGTATTCGAATATTTCATATATTTCTTTTTCTGTATTGTACCCGCCTATAGTTCTTGCGTAAAGATGAGAGAAATCTATGCAAGGTAGTACATTGTCGAAATGTTTTGATACTTCAACTACTTCTTCGAGTGATCCAAATTGTGAAGGTTTTCCCATAGTTTCAGGTCTGATCCATACGTTGAAATTATGCCCTAGTTCTTTTAACTCACTATTTATTTCTTCGATAGCTTTTATAACTTTTGATAAAACTATATGGGGGTGATCTTCTAGGTAAAAAGCCGGATGGAAAACCATACTCCAACCATTTGCTTTTTCAAGAGCCATTATTGTCTTCTTTATGTGTTCTTTACTCTTAATATACTTTTCTTTTTCTTTTGCGTTTAGATTGATATAATAGGGAGCATGTGCTGTAAAAACAATGTTCTTATTTTTGCCGTACTCTCCTATTTTAATCATTTCACTATCTTTAGTCCTTACACCGTGTACGAATTCTATCTCCATACCATCAAGTTCGAGTTCAACTATTCTGTCTATACCTTTATATATTGTTTGAGGATGTGGAGTTGATAAAGGAATACCTGCTGTCAGAACTTTTAAACCTTTGAAGTTTTTGCTTATCATAATCACTAAAAATATAAAAAATTCTTTGATCTATTTACTACAAAAGCTTTAAATGAAATTTAAAGGTTTAGATTCTTTAGATGAAATAGTTGTCCTAACGATATTCCACCATCGTTTGGAGGTACTTTCTTATTAGTGTAAACATCAAATCCTTCAAGTTTTAGTTCTTCTATCAGTTTATCGACCAAAAGGCTGTTTTGAAAGACTCCTCCACTGAGTGCTACATTTTTGCATTTTTTTATTTTACTTATTTCTGTAACGCACTCCTTTATTACTCTAACCATTGTATTATGGAATTTTATGCTTATATCCTCTTTTGGTAATCCGTTTTTTATATCACTAATTATTCCTACTATTATCTTTCTCCAATCAATTATGTTGTTTTTTATATCATATTCATAGGTGTCAATTATGTTTCTTTGAGACTTATATGCTTCGAATTCTAGTTCCATAGCAGATTGTCCTTCGAAATGTGAGTAGTTTGATATACCTAGTATTGAAGATACTCCATCAAACAGTCTACCTGCACCACTAGAATTTACAAAAATTTTCTTTTTGAACATTTCTGCTATTTTTTCAAAATTGTCTATATGTCCAAATATATTTCTTGCTTCATTTTCAAGATTTGAAGTGATGAGTAGGGCTATACCTATTCTGTAAGTTTCTTTAATAGCTTTGTCTCCACCTATCAATGGTATGGGGAGAAAGTGAAATATTCTTTCAAAACTGTTGTTTGATACGAATATAAATTCACTACCCCATATTTCTCCATTGTTACCATATCCGGTCCCATCCCAACTTACTCCTATTACTTTTTCTTCAATGTTGTTTTCAGCCATTACGGATAGTATATGAGAAAAATGATGTTGTACTTTTACAAGAGGTATTGACATTTCTTTGGATATTTTTTCTGCGTATTGAGTGGAGATGTAGTCAGGATGTAAGTCAGATACTATATATTTTGGAGTGATATCGTAAAATTTGAGAAAGTCTTTTATACTCTTTTCGAATGCTTTTACGGATTCTAATGTTTCTAAATCGCCTATGTGCTGGCTTAAAATTATGTAATTTTCCAATGAGATTGCTATAGTATTCTTTAGATGTCCTCCAACTGCTAGTGCGTGTGGTAATTTTATATTTAGAAGAATTGGTTTAGGTACATAACCTCTTGCTCTTCTTATAATTATTTGGTTTCCCCCGGGAGTAACCTTTACTACGCTATCATCAATATGTCTTACTATTCTGCGGTTGTGTATGAGAAAATAATCTGCTATTCCGTTTAATCTTTCGAAAGCTTCTTCGTTATCGATGCATATAGGTTCATCAGAGATGTTGGCACTAGTACATACTATTGGTATCTTGACTTCTTCCATCAAAATATTGTGTAGTGGAGAATAGGGTATCATACAACCTAAGAATGGGTTTCTAGGTGAAACATAATTTGAAATCTTTATGTTATCTCTTTTTTTAAGTAGTACTATAGGACTTATGTATGAAGCTAGCAGTTCTTTTTCTTTGTCTGATAGGTAACAATAATTCTGTATTTCTTCTATATTTCTAAACATTAGGGCGAATGGTTTTTCCTCTCTTTTTTTTCTCTTTCTAAGTTCTTTTACAACACTATCGTTATCAGCTCTGCACACTAGTTGAAATCCTCCTATACCTTTTATAGCAATTATATTACCTTGAAGGATCAAGGATGCAGTTTTTTGTATGACTTTTTTTATGTAATTTCTTTTTTCTTCTTCTTCTTCTTCTTCTTCTGTTTTAGGTAACTCTTTTATTAGAGGTATCTTGTTCTTGTCCAATAACTGTATATTAGGTCCACATTCAAAACAGGCAACAGGTTGAGCATGAAACCTGCGATTTTGAATATCTTCATATTCTTTTTTACAAAAACTACACATTGTAAATTCTTTCATTGAGGTGTTTACTCTATCATAGGGTACATCTTCGACTATCGAAAATCTAGGTCCACAATTTGTACAGTTTATAAATGGATAGTAAAATCTTTTGTCTTCGGGAGTATGTAACTCTATTTTACAATGTTGACATATAGCCATATCTGGTGGAATTACTGGTAGTTTCTTATTGCCAGATGTACTTTGAATTATTTTAAAATCTTTTTCGTTTTTAGTTGGTTTTTCTTTGATTTTTATGTAGAATATTTCTGCTGATGGAGGGTGAGATGATTTTAGAATTTCTATAAATTCGTTCAGTTTATTACTATCTCCTTCTACTTCTACGTATACTCCAGTGCTGTCGTTTTTGACGTATCCACCTAATTTAAGTTCATTTGCTAGTTTGTATACAAATGGTCTAAATCCAACTCCTTCAACGAGTCCATTTATTTCGATGAGTAATCTTTTACGATTGTACATATCAGAATTATTTTCAATATTTTCTCTTTTTTACAACTCACAGGTTTTTGTATTTAGTTTATCTAATTCTAGTTTAAACTATGGAGTATGCTAGTTTATAATAAGTTTTACTATGGTAGCTGTTAAACTTGAGAATGTTGAAAAGTATTTTGGTGAATTTAAAGCTTTGGATGGTGTTTCATTTGAGATAAATGAGGGCGAGATTGTAGGTTTTTTGGGGCCTAATGGTGCAGGAAAAACTACGACGATGAGAATAATCACAGGATTTATGGAACAGACAAGTGGTAAAGTAAATGTTTATGGATTTGATAATCTTACTCAGGCTGATGAGATAAAGCAAATAATAGGTTACTTGCCTGAACATCCACCTCTGTATCCTGAACTTTCTGTTGAGGAATATCTTTATTTTGTTGGAGAAATAAAAGATGTACCTCAGAAAGAGATGAAGAGAAGAGTTGAAGAAGTTATAGAACTTGTTGGATTGCAAGAAAAGAGAAGATTTTTGATATCCCATTTATCCAAGGGGTATAAACAGAGAGTAGGTATAGCGCAGGCTATAATACATAGTCCTAAGTTGCTTATACTAGATGAGCCTACCATAGGTCTTGATCCTATACAGATAATAGAAGTGAGAGAACTAATAAAAAAACTATCAGTGGCTGAAAAAAGAACAATAATACTCTCAACTCATATCTTACAGGAAGTAAATTATGTGTGCCAGAGAGCAATAATAATCAATAAAGGTAAAATTGTAAATGATGTACCTATAACTAGTGCTGGTAAGAGACAGTTTATAGTTAGAGTTAATAAGCCTATAGAAGATCTAAAGATAGATAGTAATATTGAATACTCACGACATGGAGTGAATAATATAAGAGTTGCTGTGAGTAGAGATGAAGAATTGGAAGGTTTTATTAGAATGTTAATATCTCAGGATTTTGTGCCACTAGAGATAACACCAGTTTCAACAGAGATAGAGAAGATTTTTGTTGATTCTGTATATTCGTAGTCTTTGTAGGTAGTTTGTATCATTTTTGAGTGATTATTGATTCAAAAATTTTGTATAAAATGAAAATGAGACGTTTTTTCTTTCAATATTCATAGAGTATGAATAAAGAAAGTAAGATTGAATTTATACTGAATTCAAAACTTCTTTTTATCATAAGGACAGACGATTTTGATAGTGCGATGAAGTCATTTGATGCACTTGTTGAAAGTGGAGCTAAGGTTATCGAATTCACATCTACTATACCGAATTATCATATAGCTATCAGAAAAGCTAAGACGATAGTTTCTGGTGAAGATATACTTATAGGTGCAGGAACTGTGCTTGATGTAGAGATTGCTAAAAAGTCAATGGAAGGAGATCCTGATTTTTTAGTTAATCCTACTCAAAACTTTGATATTCTTGATGTTATACCCAGCGATAAAGTCGTATTTATGGGAGGATTTACACCTACCGAGATCATTCAGAATTTTCGTAGAGGAGTAGATTTTGTAAAAATATTTCCTGCTTTTGTTTTAGGACATAGGTTCATAAGTTCTTTGAAGATGGGTCCCCTGCCATTTATTAGAGTACTTTCAAGTGGTGGTATGAGCTTGGAAGTTGTAGAGGATTATATAAAAGCAGGTGCTGATGTTATTGGGCTTGGTAGTGAAGTCGTTAAGAAAGACTGGATTAGAAGTGGTGATTACAATCTAATAAAAAATGCCGCAAAAGAGTATATTTTGAAAGTTAATGGAATGATCTAACACATAACTCTTGAAAATGTTCCGCCAAGGTTTTGTACTATTAGTCCTTTAACTTCCAATGAAAGCAACAGTGGATATATTTTATTAACACTCATGCCTGAAAGTTCCGCTATCTCATCTAATGATATCTCTTTTGTGATTAAGGAGTATATGTATTTTTCATCTTCTGATAGTGTTTGATTTATATTCTTTGAGATGATTTCGGTAGTACTTTTATAGCCGAGCTCTTCTAGAATTTCTTTGTAATCTAAGAGTAATTTTGCTCCTTTTTTTATAATGAGATTACATCCTTTATGTAAATAGTTTTCGATATTGCCTGGTATTGCAAATAATGATTTATTCTGTTTTAGTGCGTACTCTGCTGTAATTAGTGCTCCTGAGTTTTCTGGTGCTTGTACTACTACAACAACGTCAGAAAGTCCACTTATTATTCTGTTTCTTGCAAAAAAATTTCTTTTAAGTGGTGGTACACCTGGGGGATATTCTGATATTAAACAACCTTTTTCACTGATTTCAAAGAATTCTTTTTTGTGCTCCGGTGGATATATATGATCTAGTCCTCCACCTAAAACTGCTATAGTTTGTCCTCCCTTTTCAATGGTTCTTCTGTGAGCTATTATGTCTATACCTCTAGCTAAACCGCTGATAATAACAACATTATTATTAACTAAAAGATCGACTATATTCCTTGTGTAAAGTTTACCAAGTTCGTCATTTCTTCTTGTTCCTACTATACTACAGTTTATACTGGATTTAAGAAGTTCTTTATTTCCCTTATAGTATATGATGATAGGTCTATTGTTCAATGAGTTTAATCTGTAAGGATAATTACTGTCTTCGATAGTAATGTAATCTACTGAGTACTTGTTTAGTAGTTTATCTATTTCTTCTATTTTCTTTTGAAATAATCCATTCCTGAGATCTTTTAGAATGCTGGTATTAATTTTCAGTATTTTTGATACCTCATTATAGGAAGAAGTGGGAATGTCAAATATAGATCCAAAATTTGATTTTATGTAAGAGTATCTTTTGAACCCAAAGCCTAGCAGGTTTAATAGTAATATTTCTTCTCTTTTCATACTAATTATTATTTAACAGTGAAAGTTGAAATTCTATTACAAAAGCTGATATGAAGAGTATTTGGAAGGAGTAAGAGGGGAGTGAGGTATTTCAAGAATTAGAATAAGATGAGTATAAGGTATCTGATTATATTCTCTACATTTTTTAGATTTTCCGAGTTGAAATCATTTTTTGATGTTTGGTATAATTCACTATACGTGTTAGTAAATTTGATAATCTGTGGTTTGATAGAAGTTTTTTAGAGAGATTATGAATACGTTTTAGGAGTGTTGAAGTTGTTTTAGGAGTTATTATGAATATACTTTTGGTTAATGATGATGGTATAAGAAGCCCAGTTTTAAAAATCTTATATGAAGAACTATCTAAGAGACACAATGTGTATGTGGTAGTGCCTGATGGTAATAGAAGTGGTGCTTCTCAGTCGATAACGGTTTTTAGGAGCATAAATGTTAGAAAGATTGATGATAAGATATTTGCTATAGATGCTATGCCTGCTGATTGTGTTAAGATTGCTTTGCTATCTCTTGTAAAAGAAAAAATAGATTTGACTATTTCTGGTATTAATATAGGCCCTAATTTAGGTATTGATATATACTACTCTGGTACTTTTTCTGCCGCTAGAGAATCTGCCATGCTAGGTGTTAAGTCAATATCGTCGTCAATGAATCTAGGTTGGGAGGAGTATAACGAAAAGCTGTTTAAGCAATCTGCGTTATTTATATCAAAAGTAGTTGATTTTTATCCTATAGACAAATTACCTGTTGACGTATTTCCGAATATAAATATTCCAAATGTTTATTTTGAAGATATCAAGGGTATTAAGCCAGCTAGACCTTACGAAAGGTATTACTTTGAGACTTCCTATATAGAAGAAGAACATAGATCTGAAAATGAAGAAAGTTGTAGGTATATTCTTGATGGTGGTATAAGGCAACATGCAGATATACCAGATTCTGATATATTTCTTTGCAAAAATGGTTATATAACTTATACTATGTATAGTTATTATCCATTTAAGTCTAATGAGAAGTATGAGTTTTTGGTATACGAAAACTTTAGAAAAGCTTTTGATTTTACAAAATCTTATTTTACCCAACAATCACCTTCTCTTTAGGGAAGTTTCCTAGAGGAGTAGGTTGTTTTCTTGCGAGTATTGATAAGAATGTTATAAGTCCTATTTTGCCTATGAACATTAAGAATATTAAAACTAATTTAGCAGGTAGCGACAAATTTTTATTAGTGATTCCACTACTTGTTCCAACTGTACCGAATGCTGATGTTAGTTCGAATATTATCTTAGAAAATCTTTCTTCCCTTACTAGTTCATAGAATATAAATATACATATTGTTAGTATTATGATTGCACCTATTACAACTGCGCTTGCTTTTATGAGCGAGTGAGAATCAATTTCTCTTCTCATGAAGTATATGTAAGGATAAGACTTGATAACTACTATTAGTGCTATAAAGAATAGTGCTATAGTATTCATTTTTACTCCACCTGCTACTGAGATTGATCCTCCACCTATGAACATGAGTATTGAGAAAAATAGATAAGTTGAATCTTTTGCTTGTGTAAAGTCAAATGAAGCAAAACCTGCAGTCCTAAACGATATGCTATTGAATAAGGCATCCACGAAAGGATATTTAACTTGTCTTAAGAAATGATCCCCTTCAAATACGAAAAATGCTAAGGTTCCAAAACTTATTAGTGTTGTATGGCTTATTATCACTATTTTTGTGAATACTGAAATTGATTTTGTATTGACTACTTTTCTATTGAATAACGTATTTATTATTCTTTTTGTTCTTGAGATTATGTAATCAAATATCTCTATTACTGCTATTATTCCTGTGTTACCTAATAGTATTAAGTATGAGAGTGATAGTAAGAAATAAGGATAGTTGTTAAACCTTATTAAACTCTCATCATAGGTTGAGAATCCTGCGTTGTTAAGTGCTGAAACTACATGGAATATGGAATAGAAAATAGACTTTCCTATATCTTTTTCAACTTCGAAGAAATAAGGATAAATTATGAATGCTACTATAATTTGTGAGATAAACGTTAATAGTACAAATTTTAGAATAAGTTTTTGAGTTTGTATTATGTTTTTCATTTCGAACATTGAGGCCATTTTTAGCTTTACTATTGCATCCCCTGATAGTAGTCCAAAGAGAATTCCTACCGTTGATATGAATATTATAAGCAGTCCACCTAATTGTATTGCTATCATGAGTACTAATTGTCCAAAGAATGATAATTCTTTTCCTACGCTTATTGTTGTGAGTCCAGTACATGATATTGCTGATGTTGCTACAAAAAATGTATCTATGAGAGGTATTGGTTCACCTGTTGCTGAGGATATAGGTAGATGTAGTATTACTGCAACTATTATTATTAGAGCAATTGAGGTTAGTAGGTATAAGATTGATGGATAGATGTAGAATAATTTTACTATGTTTACGGTAGTAAGGAAACTCGCAACCGATATCAATAGAAGAGGTATTAAATACCCTAAAAGTACGTCATTATAATTCTTAGGTTCAAATAGTGTTGAAAATATAAACAGGAACATTGATATTAGGAGAATTATTGAAAGTACGATAGATTGCCTTCTTATATAAGGTTCTTTGCTTATTCTTGAGTACTCAAAAAACCTTGATATAACTTGGGGTATTAGGGTAATTAGTAGTAATAGTATTACTCCTTGTCTGTTCCTTAAGAAGAATGAATAGATGTTATTATGGTTAACAAACAACGTTGCTGATATGATAGAGATTATGTAGAACGATGTGACTGTCAAGAAGAGGGTGTTTATGATTTTTATTCTACTTTTGCTTAGCTGGTTGTTTGGCATAAGATATTATTTTTGATTGAATGTTTTGGTACTTAAAGTGAATGAGTAGACCTATGCTGATTACTAGAAGTATTAAACTTAAGATTTGTCCCATAGTTAGTACTCCTAGTATGTACCCTATTTGTGGGTCTGGTTCTCTAAAGAATTCTGATATTATTCTAAACAGTGCATACAGTATACCGAAAAGGGATGCTCTTACTCCTACTGGCATTTTGATATTTTTAGTTGAGTACATTATTATGAATAGTACTAACCCTTCTAAAAGTGCTTCATATAATTGTGATGGATGTCTTGGTAGTTTTTGAGGATCCGTAGCAAATACCATAGCCCAAGGTATACTTTCTGCTACTCTACCATAAAGTTCTTGGTTTATGAAATTACCTATTCTACCGAGACCAAGACCTATAGGTACTAGTATAGCGAGTATATCGAGTATATCAAAAGGGTGATAATTTTTTATTTTTGAATATATATATATTGCTACTATTACACCAATAAGTCCACCATGGAATGACATTCCTCCTTCCCATACTGCTATTATCTTGTTTGGATTTTCCAAATAGTATGGTAGATTGTAAAATATTACGTATCCTATTCTTCCACCTATTATTACTCCTAAAAATACTACAAATACAATATCAAATATGTGATCATAGGTAAGTTTTATAAACTTTTTATTTGACCAGTATATGAGTATTAAATATCCTATTAGAAATCCAAGAGCGTACATTGCTCCGTACCAGGTTGCTCCTAACTGTATTCCAAATAAGTCTATTTTGAATATATACCTTTCAAAAAGGGGTAATACAATAGGTTCCATACAAATTTTATCATAAACGAAGTCTTCAAGTAGTTTAAAGTTTAGATTGTTTCTTGAATTTGTTTAACTAGAATTATTAGACTTAACCCCATATGAGAGTTTTGATAACAGGTGCTACAGGTTTTATAGGGCATCACTTGGTTGATCTTTTGTACAAAGAAGGTTTTAAAATAAAATGTCTTGTTAGAAAAACAAGTAATGTAGCAAAGATAAAAGATAAAGTTGAGCTTGTTTATGGAGAGGTTACGGTTCCTTCGTCTTTGGAAAATGCTGTCAAAGATGTGGATTATGTGATTCACTCTGCTGCTGTTGTGAAAGCTCTGACTAAGGATGAGTATTATAGAGTTAACACTAATGGGACTATAAATCTGTTTGAGGCTGTTTTAAATTATAATCCTAGGATAAAGAGATTTGTTTTCATAAGCTCTCAGGCCGCTAGTAGACCGTCGGATATTCCTATAAGAGAGGAAGTTGTCTCTAATCCTGTTACATCGTACGGAAAATCAAAACTTGAAGCAGAAAAGTTTTTAGAAAATAATATCGATAAAGTTCCAATAACTATTATAAGGCCTAGTGCCGTATATGGGCCTGGAGATAGAGAATTTTTGCCAGTTTACCAAATGGTAAACAAAGGAGTTGAAATTTTAGTTAAGAAGGGAAAAACAAAATTGAGTTTAGTTTACGTCAAAGATTTAGTAAAAAGCATATTTCTTGCTATGGTTTCTGACAAGACTATAGGTAAGAAATATTTCTCGACGTATCCTGAAAGTGTTTATCTTGCTGATTTCTATAGAGAGATTGAGAAAGCACTTGGTAAGAAGTTTGTGTTAAGAATACATGTGCCTGTTTCAGTTCTTTACGGAGTATCCTTTGTAAATACAGTTATCTCAAGATTATTAAGAGTTCCGAGTATGTTTAATTTCGAAAAGGTAAATGAAATAAAAGAGAGTTGGGTTTGTTCTTCAGAAAACCTTATTAGAGATGTAAATATGAAGTATGAGTATTCGTTATCTCAGGGTGTTGAAGAAACTATAAGTTGGGCTAGAGATAATAAGTTACTATAATCTAACTTCTGCATAAAAGTTGTCTGTTTCGTATACTCTTACGAATTCAATTTTAAGAGATATTTGTTTACTTAACTCTAATAGAATGTACTCTGCTATTTTTTCTGCTGTAGGTATAGTCCCTTGTAAGTTAGGGTTTTCGTTGAGATTTGAGTTATTTAGCTTTGAAAGAATATTATTAAGGGTTCTTTCGAGTATTAAGAAATCTATTACCATATTATTTTTATCAAGGGTTTCAGAAGTTACACATGCTTCTACTTTGAAATTGTGGCTGTGTAGAGGTTCTAGCTCACCATTAGGTAGGATAACTCTGTGTTCTGATGAAAAAGAAGATTTTACTACTACACTATACTTCATTTTATATCTTTTTTAGAACTCTGGTAAGTTCATTTCTATCGATTAGTACTACTGGACGATTTTCCGCATATCTTATTGCTTTTGGTGTAAATCTTGAAGTAGTAATACATATCCCCTTTACACCATGTATGGTTTTTACTTTGTCTACAATTAATGATAACACATCGTCATCAACTGGATCGCCACTTCTTGTTACAACAACAAATACTTTACCTTGTCTTACATTAGACCATTTACCGGATCTTTCAAGTGCAACTAGATGTACTGTGTTATCATTTACGATTTTGCTATCTATTACATCATATTCTAGTTCTGATAAAACCTTTTGAGATAATATCTCGAACGTTGATGTTGAACATGTTACGAAATCTTTTAACTTATCATCCATTCTCAAGTCACTATATTTCATAAGTTTTTCTTGTACATCTAGGTAATTTGGACGGTATTGTGCTATTTTTTCCCATTGTTCTATTGCTTCGAGTAATAGTTTTCTATTTTCATACACACCTGCAAGAGCATATCTTATGCCTATTGTTGTATTGTTTTCCTCATTTGAGAATTTAAGTGCTCTTTGGAACTCTCCTATTGCTTTATCGTAATTACCACTATCAAAAGCAATTAATCCTATTTGATAGATAGTCTTTATCTTAAGGTTGTTGTCAGTAGATCTTTCTGCTATTTCAAACTCTTGTAATGCTTTTGAAATATTGTTCATTGATTTGTATATCAAACCTAAATTGTAATGTGCTTCATAATTCTTTGGATCTGCTTTTATACAGTTTATAAATGCATTCATTGCTTCAGCATATCTATTTGAATCAATGTGTATTTTACCAATGTAAAACCAAGCATCAGAAAAAGAAGAGTTTATTTTTACAGCCTTGTTAAGATAATTTAGAGCATTGTCTTTCATATTTCTGTCATAGAATATTTTACCTATATTGAACATAGCCTTATAGTCGTTTGGATCCATCTTGACAATTAGAAGAAACTCCTTTTGAGCTTCTTCGAGTTGACCTAAAGAAATGTATATATCTGCCATTCTATACCTTGCTTGTTTTTCTATTGCTTGGTTTGAGAATTTACCTAGAGATAGTGCTTGTCTGTACTCAACAAGTGCTAAGTCTTTCTTGCCAACCATGTAATAACAATCTGCTAAATAAAGATGTGCCAATGGATTTTTTTCATCTTTCTTTAGATATTCTTCTAAGTCTATTATTGCGCTATTATAGTTTTTATCATCTATTTTCTTTTTTATCGAGTCAAGTTTCAGAGGCTGAACAAAAGACCTGAATAAAAATGTTATAACTATAATAAGTATAGCTGTAGCGAAAACTCCTAAAATTAAAATATCTTCCATACTATAATCCTATACTCAAGTTTCGTTATATTATTCTAAAAAATTTAGATGTAGATTTAAACTTTTTAACTTCTAATTTTGGTTATGGTTTTTATATGAAGAAAGTCAAATGGTAGTTGTTTTTGGTGCCTTGGCTTAATTATTAAAACTTGAAAAAATCCAAAATTGTTTTTAGATTATAAAAACACTACAAGTAAAGGAGGATTTTTATGGAAGCTTTATTAGCTGTAGGTGTGTTAGCTCCTGATTTTATTGGAATTACTGATGAGGGTAAGCAAGTGAAACTTTCTGATTATAGAGGTAAGTATGTTGTTCTTTACTTTTATCCTAAGAATGACACCCCTGGTTGTACCAAGCAAGCTTGTAATTTGAGAGATAATATGGAGACTCTTGCTTCGAATGATGTTGTTGTTATAGGTGTTAGTACTGATTCTGAGGAATCTCACAGAAAGTTTAAGAAGAAGTATAATTTAAATTTTACTTTAATCGCAGATAAAGATAAAAAAATATCTTCTATGTATGGTGTTTTAGGTTTTGCTGGTATGGCTAGTAGAGTAACATTTCTGATAGATAGAGATGGTAAGATATTGTACATATGGGACAAAGTTAATGTTAGTAAACATGCAGAGGAAGTTATGGAAAAGCTCAAAGAATTCAAGAAGTAGTGTTATTCTGAATATTCCTTATAGAACTTTATAACTTTGTCTACATATTCTTGTGTTTCTTCGATGTTAGGTATACCATTTGATTTTATTACTCTATCTGGACCTGCGTTGTAGGCTGAAAGTGCTAAAAATAGATTTCCATTAAACTTATCTAACATCATTCTTAAATATTTTGTTCCACCCATTATGTTTTCATAGGGGTCAAGCACATTATTCACTCCCATTTCTTTCGCTGTTGAAGGTATAAGTTGCATTAATCCCATTGCATTTTTGGGCGATATTGCTATTGGATTAAAGTTTGATTCTGCTTTTATGACTGCTTTTATAAGTTCTTTTGGAATGTTATACTTTTTAGATGCTTCTTCTATTATGTTGTCGAATTTGTTTTCTCTTGTTTCGTTGGAGATCATAATTTCTCTCCAAGATTCTTCAGGTTTTGAGATAATATTAATTTTATTTTCATCCTGATTTCTGGTTTCAGAGAGTACTTCATTGAGTACTTCTTGGAATGTTTTTGATGGTTTTGATTTTTCTTGAAATGGTGCTATTTCATAGTTGTAAGTTTTTTGTGTTGGGTTTATGTTGATTGTTGAATTTATGTTGTATATATTCTTTTGTATTTCTTGTATTCTATCGTATATTCCTCTTATTCTAGCATGAATAGAGCTTATGTTTTGTACCATATTAAGAGTTTCGTAATTATTAAAAATCTCTTGATTTTTTGTAGTATAGGTTGTGATTTTAGTAAGATTTTTTGATTGTAAATCATTAAGAATTAATTCTCTATGTCTATGGATTACATAGTTATAAGGGGAGCTAGAGAGCATAATCTCAAGAACATAGATTTAAATATTCCAAAGAATAAACTTGTTGTGATAACAGGCCTTTCGGGATCTGGTAAGTCTTCGCTTGCTTTTAATACTATATATGCTGAGGGGGAGAGAAGATATCTAGAATCTGTTTCAACTTATGCCAGACAATTTTTAGGTAGGATGAATAAACCTGATGTTGATAAGATAGAAGGACTTTCTCCTTCGATATCTCTTGAACAGAGTGCTGGTAAATTTAATCCTAGGTCTATAGTAGCTACGGTTACAGAAATATACGACTATATGAGACTTTTATTTGCTAGATGTGGAATGCCAACTTGTTATGTTTGTGGTAGAGAGTTGCAGAAGTTTTCAATTGACGAAATAGTTTCAAGAATTATGAATTTCGAAGGTAATAGGGTTATGATTTTAGCTCCGTTAGTACAGCATAGGAAAGGAACTTTTAAGCATACTATCGAAGAGCTTATAAACAGAGGATTTACTAGATTTGTTATTGATGGTAACTTTGTTGATACTGATGAAAGTGGAATTCCAGAGCTTGAGAAGAATGTGAAGCATAATATTGATGTTGTTGTAGATAGGATTAAGATTTCTGCTGATAGTAGGGGTAGAATTTTTGATAGTGTTGATATTGCTGTTAATTTATCTGATGGTAGTGTAATAATTGAGTTAGTAGACACAAAGGAAATGTTTTTCTTTTCTGACAAGTATATGTGTCCTGAGCATCTAGTTGCTTATACTAAGATTGAGCCGAATTTATTTTCGTTTAATTCACCAGTAGGAGCTTGTCATGTATGTGGTGGATTGGGAGAAAATTATGAATTTGATCCAGATCTTGTAATACCTGATAAATCTCTTTCTATACTAGAAGGTGCTATAAAGCCTTTAGGGAAGCATCAGTTTATTTATTGGGATGAATTGAGAGCTTTGGCAAAGAAATATAATTTTTCTCTTGATACGCCTATTAAAGATTTGCCTCCTGAAATCGTTAACATAATATTGTATGGTTCTGATGAAGAATATAGAGTAATACATTCTTCAAGCAAGTCTTATTGGGAATACACCAATAAGTGGTATGGTATTATAACTTCGTTACAAAGAAGGTATGAGAATGTACAAGATGATGATTCAAGAGAATGGTTTTTACAATTTATGAGAGGCAAGTTATGTGGTGAATGCAATGGTGATAGGCTTAACAAATTCGCTTTATCTGTGAAATTTTTAGGTAAGAATATTATGGAACTTACCAAACTTACTGCATCTAGCCTAAAGGAGTTTTTTGTATCAAATCAGGATAGGCTAAATGAAAGGATTAAGACTATTACAACACCCATAATAAAGGAGATATTACAACGTCTTAATTTTCTTATAGATACAGGTCTTGATTACATAACTCTTGATAGAAAAGTTTCTACTCTGTCTGGTGGTGAACTTCAAAGAATAAGGCTTGCTACGCAGCTTGGATCTGGTCTTTCGGGAATAATATATGTTGTTGATGAACCTACTATAGGTCTTCATCAAAAGGATACAGAAAGACTTATAAATACACTTAAGGGACTTAGAGATTTGGGTAACACTGTTATAGTTGTAGAGCATGATGAAGATGTGATACTGAGTAGCGATTATCTTATAGATTTGGGACCTGGTGCAGGGAGTAAAGGTGGAGAAGTTGTAATTGCTGGGGAGTTGTATAAAGTGATTGAGGATAAACAAACAAAATCACTCACGATAAAGTATCTGAGAGGTGAAGAAAAAATACCCGTTCCAGAAAATAGAAGACAACCAAGAGGGTTTATAAAAATCTACGGATTAAGGGAGCATAACCTCAAAAATATTGATGTAAAAATACCCAAAGGATGTTTAGTATGTGTTACAGGTGTTTCAGGATCTGGTAAGAGTAGTTTTGTGATTGATACATTCTATCCGGCGATACACAATAGGATTTACAAGACTAAGGTAACAGAGGGTAAATATGACAGTATAGAAGGGTATGAGGATATATCGCGTGTTATTATGGTTGATCAAACACCGATAGGTAGAACACCTAGATCAACTCCTGCTACTTATGTAGGAATATTTGGTGAGATAAGAAAGTTATTTGCACTTACAAAAGATGCTAGAGCTAAAGGTTATGATCCGTCTAGGTTTAGTTTTAATGTCAAAGGTGGTAGGTGTGAGTCTTGTCAGGGTCAAGGTATTATTAAAGTCGAGATGAATTTTTTACCCGATGTGTATGTGACTTGTGATGTGTGTAATGGTACTAGGTATAATTCAGAAACTCTTGAAGTTAGATTTAAAGGAAAGAATATATACGAGGTCCTTGAGATGACTATAGATGAGGCATATAAGTTTTTTGAGAATGAAAGATCGATTTCTGACAAGCTCAGAACTTTCATAGATGTTGGTCTTGGTTACCTTAAACTTGGACAGCCTGCTACTACACTTTCAGGTGGAGAAGCACAGAGAGTTAAAATAGTAGAAGAGCTTTCAAAAAAATTTCCAGGACATACTCTTTACATATTAGATGAACCTACGATAGGATTACATTTCGATGATGTTAAAAAACTAGTAAATTCATTACAGATGCTTGTTGACAAAGGTCATACAGTTGTAGTAATAGAACATAATCTTGATCTTGTTAAATGTGCAGACTATATAATAGACTTAGGTCCTGAGGGAGGTGATAGGGGAGGGTATATTGTTGCTGAAGGTACTCCTGAAGATATTATGAGAAATCCAAATTCTTATACTGGTCAGTATCTGAAAAGACATGTACAACGGAACATTAGCAGTAAGATAACATCTCTTTGAACCTTAAAGCATTTTCTGCTGCTTGTCCGTTATGACAGTTGTTAAAAAACACGTAAATCTTTTCAAAGTTTTGATTAGTTTTTATTTTTTCTATCCATTCAAGTAATTCATCATCTGAGTAGAAGTAATCATATCGTGATTTTTCACCTTCATACCATTTAGTTGAGTCTCTACTATGTAGTCTTATGTATCCTATTTTGTTAGTTAGGATGAATTCCCTTGGTGGAAGGTTGCTTATGTTGGGTTCGTCCACGCTAACAAAAGTTATGTTTTCTTCAGATAGTATTTCAAAAACTAGTTTATTGTACCACTCTTTACTTCTAAACTCAACTGCTATGTTATAGTATTGGAATGCTTTTGCTAATTTTACAACATATTCCAAGTTTCTGTTTGAAAAATGGAAACTTTGTGGAAATTGCGCTAAAAAGGTATCGATCATTCCTTTTGATCTCATATTATCAAATGCAGTAAGAAATTCATCTCTTTCTCTCATTGGTATTTCTTGATATGGGGTTGTAAATTCTTTTTGATGCGTAAATATAGAATGTAATTTTGCTGTGAATATGAAATTATTTGGTACATTTTTCTGTATAGAATTCAAAATATACTTGTTGGGTATCCTATAATATGAAAAATTTATTTCAACTGTGTTAAATTTTGTAGAGTAGAAAGTCAAAAATTTGTTTTTGTTAATACCTTGAGGATAAAATCTGTTTATCCAGTCATCATAGCTCCACCCAGAAGTTCCTACTAGTATTGTTTTTTCCATACCCCCCACCAAAAGTTTCTACCTTCTAAAGTCCACTTTTCGTAGTATAGTGTAGGTATAAATGTAGATTTGTACTCTAATGACAATACTTCATCAAATACCCAGTTTCCTAGTATTTTGGTAAATATTTCATTTGTCATATTATAAATATACTCTACATCTGTTGATAGGTGAAATTTCCCACCAACTTTTGTTATTCTATCTATCATACTTAGAAAGCCAATTTCATAAAGTCTGTTTCTCCAATTTCTATCTCTAGGCCAAGGTTCAGGAAAGTTCATGTATGTTTCATTAACTGTGTTGTTGTTGAAGAATAGAGGTAGTATATTAGTAGCATCACCAGAAAGTATTATAGTGTTTTTAAGGCTGTTTCTTTGGATTCTATTTTTACATTTTTTTGCCCTTTTAATGTCAAGTTCAATGCCTATTACTGAATAGTCTACAAATTTTTTGCCTAAGTACTCTAGAAATATGCCATTACCGCTACCAATTTCCAATATTATCTTGTCATTTTCTAAGAATTTGTTTAATTCTTCTATAGTGTATAGACTAAATATTTTATTTGTATAGTTTTTCATAAGTGTATTCTTACTCTGTTTATTTTATATCCAGATACGTCTAAGACTTCAAATGTTATATCTTCAAACTTTATTCTCTCTCCGGCAATAGGTAAAAAGTTGTTGATGGATATAATAAAACCATTTAATGTGTTTATGTTTTTTAACCATGTATACTCTTGATAAAGCTTTTCTGGATTTTTGCCGATTTTCTCAAGTACTGTTTGCAGTTTATCATCACCTTTTGCTATAAATGATTTTGTTGTTTTTTCTTTTCTATCTATTTCTGTAATTGTGTTTAGCATTGTGTTGAGTATTTCTTTGTAGGATATAATTCCAACTACTAACCCCATATCATTTATTACAAAGATTATTTCCTTTAAGTCTATATTGAAATCCTTTATTAGCTTTGTTAGTAGAGTATTTTCATATACTATTATTGATGGTTTTCTCAAAAGGTTTTTTACGTTGAATCTGCTCATATCATCTAGTCTTAGTATATCTTCTATAGTTATATACCCTACAGGATTTATTTTATCTACTACTATTACATAGTTTCTACCGCCAAAATTTTCTACAATTTCTGGTAGTTTTGCATCGGTTTGGATAACCCCAACTTGATTTATAGGTATTGAGATTTCTTTTACTGTTATGTCTTCAATGTTTGAAAGGTTTTTTAATATTTCTGTTATTATTGAGTATTCTCCGTATTCAAATTCGTTTTGTATTGTTGATATTATATTTTCTAAAGAGAGCACATCTTCGGATTTCTTTCTGAAAATTAGCTTACCTATTAGTGCGAAAGGTAGGAGTATTGGATATGTATATATTATTATCTTTTCTTTGTACTTTCTGAATATTGCTTTAGGTAGAACTTCTGAGAATATAAACAAAAATGGTGTTATAAAGGTAACTGATATTATTCCAGATACGATATCTGGTATGTTGAAGCTTTTTACGATTTCGAATATTGATATTGAGAATATTACATTCCATATAGTGTTTAGAAATAAGAAAATAAAAATGAATATTCTTTTGTTTATAACAATAAACTCGACTAATTTATATTTTTTGGATGGCATGTTTATTTTTGATATGTCGTATATATTAAGTGCTATAAACATTGCTTCAAATCCTGAGCTTAAAGCACTTAAGAAGGCAGTTATTATTGCGAGTAGTATAAAATATTCAAACGTCATATCTTATTGAATTACTGCTTCTACGTTTTCAAGTTCTAAAGGGTATACTTCAGGAGTTGTTCTTAATCCAGTTCCTTTTAGTGTACCTTCGGATGATACTATTGTAGTTTTGTCTTGTCTCGAATTGTAGATAGTTCTTGTGTTTGCATCCCATATAAGTCTAGATGTGTATATGGTTGTTTTGTTTTCATAGTTTTGTAATGTTACATTCCCGTACACTTCTGCCTTGTTTTGTTTTGAAAAAAGTTTTCCCTTATTTCCTTTAAGTTCAGAAACTATTCTACCTTCTTTGAAAAACTTTATATTGATATTCTCAAGTTCAACTTCGTTATTTTTGTATACTACAGATCTTTCAGATATTAACTCCCAAGACTTTGTGTTTCGTTTGATATCTGTACCTAGATATTTAAACTCTTTTGATACTAGAAGTACATTATTTGTTCCTACTTTAGGTTCTACTTTTATTATAGGTGGTTCAATATCATAATAACACCCTAATATTAGTAGCGATAGAAAAGGTATTTTTACTAACAAGTATTTCCACATATGTAACATACAGTATATATAGTTAT
Organism: Brevinematales bacterium; assembly: GCA_026415355.1. Lineage (NCBI taxonomy): Bacteria > Pseudomonadati > Spirochaetota > Spirochaetia > Brevinematales > Brevinematales bacterium. Next base: position 89,585 of record JAOAHF010000005.1, on the reverse strand, counting down.
TAGTGATCCTTTCTACTTAGGTAAAATATTTAGAGAAATTGGTTAGTATAGTATGCCTTTATTTAAGAAGAAAGAAATAGTTTGTCTTATTTTATGACTTTTACTCTGCCTTTTGCTGTTGATGATATCATTTCATTATCTTTATCCATAATTACTTCTAGAAGATCGCACTCAAGAACAGTGCTTTCTTTTTTGTTTTGGTAGTAGACTTGTTTTTGTCCGCCTGTGAAAATGTAGAATTTGAGTTCGTTAGTTGTGTTTCCATCAATTACGTTTGATACAATACCCGTCATTTTAAATGCTTCTACGTATAAATCTTTACCATCAACTATTACATTTGTCAAAAGTAGGTATCTGTCTATTTCGTTACTACTTTTGAATGTTACTAGTAGATATTCGGACTTGGAATTTATGTTTTTTGTTTCTACGTTTACGTTGCCATATCCTATGTAGTTAGAGACTGTATTGCTGTATATAGTTACAAAGGCAATATCGCTTCTTATGTTTATATTTGTTGAAAATACTCTTACATCTCCAAACATTCTTGCTAGATTGTTTTTTGATGCATATTCTGTTCTAAATGAATGGGCTCTAAAGTTTTGGTTTGTTATGAAGGTGTTCGTTTCGATATTAACTTTATCTTCGTTAACGTTCATAAATACTCTTTCTCCACCTGCGTACAAGTTATCATTAGATAAATACATCCTCGGATTTGACATAAAAACTACATCTCCTGTATCTCCATAGAATTCGGAATACCCAGATGTTATTTCTATATTCTTTTCGTAATTCTTGAATATTACGTTTCCTTCAGAAATTATGTAGTTTTTAGCTGAGTAGAATTTTATGATGTTTGCTTCTACATAATTTGATCCTCGTATTGCTACTGGTCTTTTTTCTGGTGTACTTTCGAAAAGTGTAAAGTCTTTTTGTATTTTAACTTTGGGGCCTGTTACTACTATTCTGTTGGATTTTTCTTGCTTTTGTGACTGTTTCTTTTGAGAGTAGGTATGGTTAAAAAATGAAAACACTAGCACGAGTGAAAGTATTGTTATGATACTCTTACGCATTTTGTGCCTCCTTTTGTTCTTCATCTTCGTAAAAGATATCACATTCTCCTTCAAACCTAACATCATCTTCCATTCTAAATCTAGGTGATTTTATATTGCCTATAACTTCAGCACCGCTGAATAATTCCACTTTTTTAGTTGCTGTTAAATCTCCTATTACTTTACCTGCTATCATTATTGTTCCTGCGGTTATATTGCCTTGTACGGTGGATGATGGTGAGATTATGACAAAACCGTTTTCTGAGATTATGTTACCCTTAAAGTTACAATCGAGTCTTAGCGATGTTGAAAACTTTATCTCTCCTTCTGATGTTATATCGTTTTTCATAACAGTTTTAACTATGAAATCATCAATGCTGTATGGTATCTTTAGTATCATACAGATACCTCCTAATTTTTATTTAGTTTTCATTTCGTAAACACCATCCCAATCATTTGGGGGTGGATTTTGTATGTACTCATTACACCTTTCAACATATACTTTTGAAGGTCCATCTTTAGGGTCTATCTTAAGGCATTCTTTAAAATAATCTAAAGCTTCAGAAAATTTCATACTTTTGTAGAGTTCTAATCCTTTCTTGTAGTATGCAAGTAATTTAACTTTGTCTGTTTTTGTTACTACCATAGGTAATATTATAATCAGTTATGTTCTAGGTTTCAAAAAATGTCTGAATCTAGAGTTTTTTAAATGGTGTTTCGAATTCTTACTCGAAGAATAGTAAAATTGGAATTTGTATATTCAACCATCCAAAATAATAGGATATGAAAAGGCGTGGATGGTTTGGTGAATTTGGTGGGAAATACATTCCTGAGGTTTTGTATCCTGTTGTAGCGGAACTTGAAGAGGCTTATTACAGTATAGGAAGAACAAAAGAGTTTCGTAGAGAACTTGAGTATCTTTTAAGGAACTACGCTGGTAGACCTACACCTTTGTATTTTGCTGAGAATTTGACAGATTATCTTGGTGGTGCTAAGATATACTTGAAGAGAGAGGATTTATTACATACAGGAGCGCATAAGATAAACAATGCTTTAGGACAAGTTTTGCTTGCTAAGAAAATGGGTAAGACTAGGATTATTGCGGAAACGGGTGCAGGCCAGCATGGAGTTGCTACTGCTACTGCTTGTGCTCTTCTAGGTCTTGATTGTGTTATATACATGGGCAAAATAGACGTTGAAAGACAGAAACCAAATGTATTTCGTATGAAGCTTTTGGGTGCTGAGGTTGTACCTGTTGAGAAAGGAAGTCAGACGTTAAAAGATGCTATAAACGAGGCAATGAGAGATTGGATTCAGAATGTGAATAATACTCTTTACGTCATTGGTTCTGTTGTGGGTCCTCATCCTTATCCTACTATGGTTAGAGATTTTCAATCTGTAATAGGTAGAGAAACATTATCTCAGATTAAGAAAGCGGAAGGTAAGTTACCTGACTTTGTGGTTGCTTGTGTAGGTGGTGGTAGTAATGCTATGGGAATATTTTATCCTTTTATAAAGTATAGTAATGTCAAACTTGTAGGAGTTGAAGCTGGGGGAATTGGAGATAGTATGGGACAACACGCATCAACTCTTTCATTTGGTAGGATAGGGATATTACATGGTGCAAAATCTTACCTTTTGTTTGATGAGAATGGGCAAGTTATCGAAACTCATTCTGTATCGGCAGGATTGGATTATCCTGGAGTAGGACCTGAACACGCATACTTGAAATCTATAGGTAGAGCAGAGTATACCTATGTTAGAGATAGTGAAGCACTTGAAGGTGTTAAAATATTGTCTCGAAAAGAAGGTATCATCCCTGCTCTTGAGCCAGCACATGCGATATTTTATGCTACTAGATTAGCACCTTCCTTACCAAAAAGCAGTGTAATAGTTGTAAATCTTTCAGGTAGAGGAGATAAAGATTTATCCATAATCATGGAAAACATAAGCTATTAAGTTTATAAGAGTGGATCCTGCCTAATAGTAGACTCTATGGAGATATAATCCATTTGCTGGTATGAGGGAAGGTTTGTTTTTTATTTTACCTTCAAGCAATCTTGGGATATATGTAGGATCATTATTTCTTTCGGCTTCCATTATTGAAGATACAATTCCTCTAGCCATGTTATACATAAATCCGTCAGCAACTATTGAAAAGACCAGGAAATCTTTCATTTTAAATATCCTTATCTTTTTCACAAACCTGGTAGTAGTTTTGTATTCTCTTTTTGATGATATTATTGAAAAATCATGTTTTCCTACTAATTCTTTGGCAATATTTGACATGAACTCAATGTTATAGTCTTTTCTATTTGGGATATATGCGTAGTTTCTCAAGAATGGGTAAAGTTTTTCATCACCTAGGAAAATTAGGTAGATATATTTTCTAAATTTTGCTGAGTATCTTGCGTTGAAGTTAAGGTTTACTTCTTCGGAGGAAATTATTCTTATACTTTCTGGTAGTAATCCGTTGAGTATCGGTTTGAATCTATCTGCAGGTATAGAAAAATTTGATGTTTTGAAGTTTGCTACTTGCCTTAGTGAATGTGCTTTTGCATCTGTTCTGCCTGACCCAATTACTTTTACATTTTCTTTTAAGATTTTTGAGATGTGTTTCTCTAGGATTTCTTGTATTGTATTAGGAGTGTTTTTTTGTTTTTGCCATCCGTTATATAAGCTACCGTCATAAGATAGTACGATTTTTATATTCCTACATTCCTGGTGTAATGTACCCATAGTTGCCATTTTCTATGGTAGAGCTTTTATCTTGTATGTTTATGGTTATAATATTTGCTGATACACCTAGTTTATCTTCATTTACAACTCTAGGGTTGCCTACCATGTACATAATCTTGAGTTTTTCATCGTATTTTGCTATTTCACTTGCTATACTTATGTTTTCTGTTTCCAAGATGACATCCTTTTTGAGAAGTGTCATACTTAGATTTAGAAATCTCTCTATTGATTGTGCTTTTATTTTGGTACTACCATTGTTTAATACATATATAACATTTCCTGTTAGCAATTCATAGTTGTTTTTTTTATCTGAAAAGAGATAATCACTGTACAATGTATCGTTGTTTTCTAAGTTAACTATTACCACGTTTGTCATACCTATATGTAGTATATCTCTACCTCCTGAGAATTCAGACATAAAATATTGTGAAGATATAATGTTGTTAGTATTAGATATTTTTACGTTACCTGTTGCTATGTAATTTTTTACTTCATTGTTTGTAAAATTTATTACAATTTTATCCGACTCTAAGGTGAAGTTTGTCCCTATTATTTTCACTCTGCCTGTACCTATGTATTGTGAGATTTCCATTTCTTTTGTAACTTTGTTTGAAGTAATTATTATGATTCCTCTGTCACTTTGTATAACTATATTTGATGATAAAATTGTTGATTTTTCTATAAGCTTTATGATATTTAGTTTTGATAGTACTATTATAGTTTCTGCAAATATTTGGTTATTATTGTTAGACAGATATGCATTTGTTTTTGAAGTTATTGATTCTTCGTTCTGATTTAAGGTTATTGCTTCGCCTTTTAGGAGAATGTTGTTGGATATAACTAGTTGTGGATTTTCATAGAATGTGATGATGTTGTTGTTTCCGAAATACTCGCTGTATCCTCCAAACACTGTAAGGCCACTTTTGGTATCCTTTAAAACAACATTACCTCTGCCGATTGCTAAGTTGTTTGTTTCAAAGTATTCAATAATATCAGCTAACATTTTTGTTGAACCTTTTTCAACATAAGCATTACCTTTGAATCTTGTGTAGTTTCTCTTGAAAAAGCCTTCATCTCCTCCAACTACCATTTTTTCTTTATCTTGTGTTTGTTGCGGTAGATTGGATTTTTGAGCATAAACTGTTACCATTAGCATAACTAATAGTAATATTGAGATTGCAACAATGGTCTTTTTTTTTGGAGGTTTATACTTCATCTCTAGAATAATATAGATTGATGATTATCCCTTTCAAAGTAACTTAGTATCGAAGTTACAATGGGATTAATTGAGGTTTGTAAAATTAATAACATTGATTCCTTCGATAACTTTGTTAATAATTAGTTATGAAAATATGATAGCGTTTGTTTTGTATTCTACTGTCATTTTTTCTTTAATATCTTTGTTATCTTTTGTTTTATCTCAATATGATTTTCATGTTAAGGTAGTATTGTTTTTATCTTCTGTAGTATCTATGTTTAGTATTGTATTGTTGTTAAATTATCTAGGAGTTTTTCCAAAGTCTTCTTTCAGGAAATTAAGGAGTAATGGTAGATATTTGTTATTCTTCTCTTTACCTTCATCTGCTACTTTGCTATCTAGTTTTGTATCGAAAAATTCAAGCACAACTACCGAAGTCATTGCTATTTTTTCTTCTTTGGTTATTCTTTCTACGAATTTTCTTATTTTTCTTTTTCTTATATCAAAGCAGTATAGAACTAAACTTAAGTTATTAATTTACATTCCTATTTCAATTTTAGTTTCGCTTTTGCTTTTAGTTTTTCTAGGTAAAAACTTAGTTTTTTTGTATAGCGTATTGTGCCTTTTTTTGATGGTAATATTTTGGGTTTCTAGATTTTTGAATGTAGAACCTAGCGATTTTAAGGTATTATCTTTGATGTCGCTTATATTTCTGGTTTTGTTGGGTATGTTATTTTTGTATTTGTTACCTGATAAGAGTTTACCTATGGTTTTTACATTAGTTTCAGTTAATATTCTTATTCTAGTTGTTATTGGTTTTGCTTTGAATAATCTTAGGATTGTTATGGTTGTATCTTTTATTTGGGTTTTAACAATACTATTTAGTGTTTTTAGCTACTTAGATGTTATGCCCAAAGAAATTATCAAATCAAATTTAATATTGATTTTTGGTATTCCAATTATATCATTTTTGATGTGGTATTTTAGAAGAAGATTTATATCTTACGAAGATCTTCTAAGAGATATTGATAGTTTTGTAAAGAATTTCAAAGTTATACAGCCTAGGGAGTTTGAGAGTCCTAAAGATTTTGTTGTTAGGGTTTTTAATTCTTCTTCAAGTTATCTTAAGATATCGATTATGCCTCAGAATATGATTCCTACATATATACTAAACAAAATGTTAGACAGGAGGCGTTTATCTCTATTTGATGTTTTGAATAGTGATAGAAAGACTATTGACTTTTTCATTTCTAATAATATTATTTTAGTATCAAGGATATCTAACGAAGTGTCTGAAACTGATTATATTGTCGTGAAGTTTTTGAATTTTGTTCATGATCTATCTAGTACGAATGTCTCTATAATTAGAAGCTATACTGATATATTTCTAGAGCTTGAGAGAACAGTTTCAAACTTTATTGTTATACCTGTGAAGAGTGAGATTGATAGAATGAGAGAACTACACGTGAAAGAAGTTGAAGAATTTGAAAGAGTTAAGTATTTGCTTATTAAAAATAGCGATTATTATATTTACTTCGATAAAATTGTTGGGTATAGGTATAATGAAGGTTTTGAGGGGATTAGAGGATATTACTTTGATGTTATTTTTAGTACAGATAAGCTCATAGGGTTTTTATTTTATGTACCGGATATGCTTATGCTTTCAAACTTTGCTTTGTTGGCAATCAAAGGTATCATAAAGAGCTATAGTTATGATTCTATATCTTACATTACATTGCACGATCTTGTTACTAATTTCATTAAGGAGAGAGACCTACCTTTGAAAATAAGTTTAACGTATTTTGAGATTGATAATCAGAAGATGCGAGTTTTTCCATCAGATATCACTAATACCTACTATGTTGAAAATGGTATTATCAGTCGTATAGTAAAACCAATCGAAGTTTCAAAAGATGCTATCTTGATTATATCAACGAAGGAAGTTGAAAAACTGTATATTTCTGATAATATGGTTAATAAGAAAGCTGTTATTGATGGAATATTAAGTAATTTTAAAGATTTTGATTCGTTTATGGCCGTGTGTGTTTAATTCATTTTACTGGTATTACTTTTGATGTCAGTACAATCTAAAATAGGGTGGTGTTTATAAATGGATTATATTATGTTAACTTGTTTGTAGAAAACTTGCAATGAAGCAAACCTCCATTTAAGTCCAAGATTTAGGGTTTTACTGATTAACATTCTCAGATTTCTTACTCAAGTTCTGTAATGCATTTTGTGCAGCATTTTGTTCGGCTTCTTTTTTTGAGAATCCTCTTCCTTCCCCGAAGCATTTGTTTCTTATAAAAACTTTCACTATAAACTCTTTCTTATGTTCAGGTCCTACTTCGCTTACTGTTGTATATACAGGATATGAAGAGAATTCTTTGAGAGAATAATTTTGGAGAAGGCTTTTGTAATCGCTAGTTCCGTTTTTTATCCTGTTTTTTATGATTGGTGTAAATAATTTTAGCGTTATTTTTTTTGCATCTTCTATACCGTTTGATACGAATATTGCTCCTATAAGTGCTTCTACTGTATTTGATATTATTGTTTTTATTCCTCTTTCATCGAAATTTTCAAGGGGTGGATATGTTAATATATACTTGTCAATATTGAGATCGATGCCTATGTTATACATAGTTTTTCTGCTGACCACATCTGATTTTATCATTGATAAATCACCTTCTGATAAATTTTGATAGTTATGGTACAAGTATTCACTTATAACCATTGATATTACTGCATCTCCTATAAACTCAAGTCTCTCGTTTGACATACTTAGGGGAAGAGAGTTATTCTTGAGATAAGATGAGTGAATTAAGCTTTTATTTAGTATTGATATATCTCTGAATTTTATGCCCAACTTATTTTCCAGAGATATCAAGTCATTTAGTCTATCTTTAGGGATTTTTTCGTGGTTTCTAGGTTTGAAGAACATACTTATTTATTTTTTAGCTTTTCTACTTCTTCTTCTAGTTGCTTAACTCTTCTTAATATTTCAGGTAATTTATGTTCTGCTGCAAAGATGCGTTTTTGTTCTAGTGCTTCTCTAGCAGGTGTACCTAGTAATATCTTATTTGGTGGTACTTCTTTATCATCAACACCTGCTCTAGCCATTATAACTACATTGTCTCCTATTTTTGCATGATCTGTGATACCTGCCTGTCCTGCTACTATTACATTGTTACCTAATTCAGTACTTCCTGCTATTCCGGCTTGTGATACTATTATACAGTTGCTAGCTATTTTAACATTGTGTGCTATTTGAACCAAGTTATCTATTTTAGTGCCTTTACCTATTACTGTTTCTCCTATAAATGCTCTATCGATACATGTATTTGCTCCTATTTCGACATTGTCTTCTATTATGACTCTACCAAGATGGGGAATTTTGTTATATATTCCTTTGTGTAGTACATATCCAAAGCCATCTGCACCTATAACTGCTCCAGCATGTATTATAACATTATTACCAATTATTGTTCCAGGGTATATGACTACATTTGGTTTTATTATGACATTGCTACCAATCTTAACATCATATCCTATGAAGACTCCAGAGTATATTACAGTGTTGCTACCTATTTCTACATTGTCTTGAATTGTAGTAAACGGCATAATGGTTGTATTTTTCCCAAGTTTTACATTATTTCCTATGTGAGACTTTTCTGATATTCCTTCAAAACCTATACTAGTGTAGGGATAGTAAAGTTCCGCTATTTTGGCTATTGCGAATCTAGGATCTTCAACTTTTATAAGAGTTTTACCTTGGTATTCAAAGTCATGGGGAGTTATTATAGCTGATACTTCTGTTTTAAGAGCTTCGGAATACTTTATTTTATCGACGACGAATGTTATATATCCTTTTTTACCCTCTTTGTATTCGCATATACCTTCTATTTCTTCATTGTGATCTCCTTCAACAACACCGTTGACAAAATTAGCAATGCTTTGAATATTGTACTTCATAAGATTACCTCAGTATTTCTTTTTTGCGTCTTCTTGCACTTTTATCCACTTGTTTAAATCAGAGGTTATATCATTTCCTTTGGAGTAGTATATTACATTACCCCTTGTATCAAATATTATTGTAAAACCATTTCTGTCCCCATAAGTTCTTATATAATTTATGATATCTCTATATACATACTGCCTAAGAGAGTCTCTATATTTGTTTAGATTTTCTTCTGTTTTTCTAGCTTCACTTAGGTATTCATCTAGCTTTTTGTCGTATTCACCAGTTATTTTCCTATAATCTTGTGCTGTTTGATAATCGACATTTGTTCCCATTGATACTATTTTGTTTGATATCTCTATTATTTTTAACCTTAAACTGTTAAGATCTCTACTCATACTTTCAAGTTTTTCTTTGGATGCTCTTTTGTATTCGTTGAACTCTTTTGCTATATCTTTGTCCTCAACAAATTTGTCAAATACCTCTATTAAGTCAACAACACCTATTTTTTCAACTTTGGTGTATCCATATGTTGTTGGTATTATAAGTAATGAAAATACTAGGACGGATAAAATTCTGGGCAGCATATATGCTATACCTCCATTCTGTTGTTGTATTTGATTAGTATAAAAGAATAAATAACATAGATATCAAACTCCAGTGTTGTGCGAATTTGTATAAGAAGGTTTATTAACTAAATATTTTGAAAAGTATTTAGCCTAAAATCATAATATTTATATGAGTGAGAATATGAAAAGTAAGTTTTCAGTCTTTCTAATGTTTTCTTCTGTTTTTTGGCTTTATAGTTGTTATAATATTTTTTCTCCTCTTTTTGTTGATCCATCAGAAGAGGATATTTCTAAAATCAGTGATGTTAACTTTCTAAACGATATGGGAGATTATTATTCGGAGTTAGGAAATTATGCAACTGCCAAAAAGTATTATGAAAGAGCACTTCAGATAAATGCTAAAAGTGCTAGAGCTCTTGTTGGGACTGCTAGTTGTGAAATTTTTCTTCTTTTCTCCAGATCCAATGTAATTGGATTTTACGAAGAAGTTTCTCATGTTTTTTCATCGATTTCAAATTATGATCGTTTTATTGATTATTACATAACTAATACTAAGTATTACTCGTCTTCTAGAATTGTAAGTAGAAATTTGTATGCTGTTATATCGGGTAATTCTGATAATTTGCTTCTTAAAAGTGATGATAACTTGCATTTAACGTTTAGTGTATTTAATAAATTATATTCTTTTTTCGTTGCTCTTGATTCTAATTCTGACAATGTTGTTTCTGGTAATGATAGGGTCTATACGTTTATTAAGCATATGACTAATTCTTCAGATCCTAATTTTGTATTACCTAACGATTTTGTTTTTCATGGAGATGAAGTAAATAATGCTATGCTTACGTTTTTTGATGAAGGGAAAAAGAGTATCGATTCGTTAGTTTTTATAACTAACAAGTTCAAGTCAGCTCCAGACTCTATTGAGATGAAAATTTTGGATGTTTTTATTTCAATTGATGTACAGGTTAGCAATATTTACACCAATTTTCTGAGATATTATGATTTTTACAATTCAATGTATAATAGGATAGTATTTTTGATTACGAATAATGGAATACCACTAGAATATGCTACTAATCTCCATAGGTTGACTAATGCTATGCGTGTAATATCGAATTACTCAACTTTTGACGGAAGGGATATAACTAATATACTTAATACTGATATTAGTAATGCTTGGAATATTCTTATAAATTATCTAGATATTAAAATTCTAACAAACGGATAAGTTTATGAGAAAGGTAGTTTTGTTTGTAATAATAGTTTTTGTAATTGTGGGTACTGTTTATACTCAAGATATTAGATATGATATTGACTCGTTTTTTACTACACCTAGACAGTTATCTTTTGGTAATGCTAATCTGCTTTACCCTTATGATGTACTTTTATTTTTAGAAAATCCTGCTACGTTATCATATACTAAGAAGGCTAATTTTTTTATTACAAAACTTTCTCTATACACTGGTGCCAGGTTGGGGTACCTTTATAATGCTTTGAATTTGGCATCGTATAATTTGAGTCCATATGAGTGGATAGGTTTTGATTGGGCTGAATTAACCAATCAGTTATTGGTTGATCCTTATGGGGTTTTGCTAAATACTGAACCAGAAGCTGTTTTGTTTGGTCCTTTGTGTGTAGGTTATGTTGGAAATGGTATTGGGATACTTTTGTATAATGACTTTTATTCTGCTGCAGATATAAGACAAGGGCCTTTGTTACCTTACTTGGAGCTAAAGTCTTTTGCCGAGATAGGTATAACATTTGGTTTTGGAACTTATTTTGATATACTTAAGTTCTATACTCTACATATTGGTATTTCTGTCTCCTATTCGAAAAGATATAAATCTCCTTTGTTTTATGGTGGTAGTGTTTTAGAGGTACTTAACTATTACAATAATTTAAGAAATGGTATATATCAATATGATTCTGGTGATTCAGTTTGGGGCGATATTGGGATTATATTTGATGATGGAGGATTTTTTAAATACTCACTCGTTTTAAACAACTTTTTTGGTAGGACATTCTATTGGAATAGAATAGAACTTAAGGATGGTAAAGAGACATTTGTAGGATTAAATTATGTGAGTTACATATATCCATCGCTATCATTAGGTGCTATGTTCCATGTTGAAAAAATACCTTACATACCTACCTTTATTTTCTCTGATTTTATGGTTGAGCTGAATTTGTCAGACTTATTTAATTTTAGTGAGTTTTGGTTTAAGAAGGTTAAGTTGGGCATAGAATTAACGATACTTAAGATATTCAAAGCTAGAGGTGGAATAAATCAAGGGTATCCTACTTTTGGTTTAGGTATAGATATAAACTATATTAATGTTGATTTGTCTTTTTACCAATATGAGAAGGGGGTTTTACCAGGGCATAAACCTTCTCAGGTTATATCTACTTCGATTGAGATAAAGATCTAATATCTTTTACAGACATAATCTGCTACACTGTATGCTGCGAATGAATGTGGTTTGAATACAGGTATGAAACCTTGAGCTGATACATATCCAAATGCTTCTTTTATTAGTGTACTTGAAATATAGGATGAGGATGTATTTATATCCATATGTATTTCTATTTGCCGATCTTCGGGTATAAGCGGATATATAACTATTGCCGTTTCAACTGCCTTTTGGACTTCCATCATTATTCTTTGTTTTACGGAATTTATTCTAGGGGTTTTTTCAACTCTTACAAATACATTTGCTCCCCGCGACTTATCATGGTGTATTATCAAAACTGTTGCGAAGATACAATAATCTCTTCTTTGAGAAGAGTCACATCCTATATAGATGCCTGTTTTAGATGAGGTGTTTTTTATCATCTTTGATATCTCTTCTAAGTCGAATTTGCGAAACATTTTTGGGAAATTATTAATAAAACTCTGATTGTTTTCAACAAATTTCGTTTGTTTTTTACAATAACTTTTCAAACTTTTTACTTTATTGGACTTTATCTGAAGCTTTTGTTTTGGATTGGAATTATGAATCAACTTTAATTATACTATAATATTGAACTATGGAATATCAAAAAACTGTCTCAAAATGTATATTCTTAGAAGGTGTTGGATTGCATACAGGTAGGGAATCCGCTATACAGATATGCCCTCTAGAAGAGGATAGTGGTATAGTTTTTGAGTTTGAGGGTAAAAGGTTTGTTGTAGATCCGCAAAGTATTTGTGATACGAATCACAATATATCTTTATGTTTTAATGGTCATAAGATAATGACTGTTGAACATCTATTTTCAGCGCTGTTTGGTTTAGGTATTGACAATGTCCTTATAAAAGTTTTGTATGGCGAAGAGATTCCCATACTTGACGGTAGTGCAAGAGTTTTTGTAGAGAGAATAAAAGAATCTGGTATTGTTAAACAAAACAACAAAAGAAGTTATCTCTATATAGATAGGGAATTTTCTTTTTATAAAAATGAAAACCAGTATCTTATAGTAAAGCCTAGTGACAAGATAATTATTGATTATGAGATAGATTTTGATGTTATAGGTAAAGAGTACATAACTTTTGAATTTTCTGAAGATAGTTTTGTTAAAGAAATAAGTAGCGCTAGGACTTTTGGTTTTATTGAGGATGCTGAGAGGTTTAAGAAAATAGGTTTGGCTCTGGGTGCTAGTATGGAAAATGTTCATATATACAGTAAAGTTGAAAAAATGTCTTTGAATGGAGATAGATATCCTAATGAGAATGTAAGACATAAAGTGTTAGATCTTCTGGGAGCTTTGGCTATACTCTATCCTAGAGTGATTGGTAGATTTATAGCAAAAAAGAGTGGACACTTGATAGATTGCGAACTTGTGAAACTTATTTACAATCATTACATGTCCTGAATTGGTGATTCTACTTTGTTTTTGTTCCTACCTAAAGTTTTCATTTTGTCATTAACTTTGAGTTTGTTTTACAAAGAATTCTTCCACCTTGTTATCAATGAATGATTTTATTTCTTGTCTGAAGCGACTTTCAGAGAATCGTTCTGCATTTTTTCTTACTTCTTTAGGATCAATTTTACCTTGTATCTTTTCAAATTCTATTATTGCTTTTTGTAGTGACTGAGGTGTTTGCTCGTAGAAGAATAATCCTGTTTTTTGGTCTATTACTGTTTCTGTAGATCCCCCTTTCCCAAATGCTATTACAGGTGTTCCGCAAGCCATTGCTTCTACTGGCATTATTCCAAAATCTTCTTCTGCTGGAAATATAAAGGCTTTTGCTCTTTGCATATAGTCTTTTAGAACACTTATTGGTTGATATCCAAGTATTTCGATGTTTTTTCTGCCTTTTGATATACTTTTCACTTTATCCAAGTCAGGGCCATCGCCAATAACGACTAGTTTTCTATCTGGTAAGCTTAAAAACGTTTCTACTACCATAGGTATCATTTTATATGGTACCATTCTTGATGCTACTAAGTAAAAGTCTTCTTTATCTTCTCTTAAGGAAAAGTTTTCTGTATCGACAGGTGGATATATAACAGTAGCATTTTTGCCGTATATCTTTCTTATTCTTCTTGCTGTGTAATTTGAGTTTGCTATGAAGTAATCGACTCTATTTGCTGTTGATAAGTCCCATATCCTTATGTAGTGTAGTATAAGTTTTGCGATAAATCCCTTTATACCCTTTTCTAAATTTGCTTCTTTCAGATATTGGTGGTATAAATCCCAAGCATATCTAATTGGAGTATGGCAATAACATATGTGTAACTGGTAATGTCTTGTTATCACACCTTTAGCAACTGCGTGTGATGATGATATTATAACATTGTACTCAGATAAATCAAACTGTTCTATTGCTAACGGAAAAAATGCTAGATAGTTTCTGTATTTTTTCCCTGAAAATGGGAGTTTGGATATAAATGATTGTTTTACTTTTTCGAAAGGTATTCCCAGTTGTTTTAGTGTGCTTTCATTGTATATTAGAGTGAAAACATCAGGTAAGTAAAGTTCATTTAATATTTTTACTACTTTTTCAGACCCTGCAAAGGTTACTAACCAATCTGCTACTAGACAGTACTTCATTTTCTAAACTTTAACAAAAGTGCCTACTTTTTCACCTAATACAATTCTTTTTATGCCATCTTTCTCCATCAAATTAAAAACTACAATAGGTATTTGACTTTCACAGCTTAAGCTAAATGCTGTTAAATCCATTACTTTAAGATTCATAGCAAGTACTTCATTACCTGTTATTTCTTCAAACCTCTTTGCATCTTTGTATTTCATTGGGTCTTTGTCATATATACCGTCAACTTTTGTTGCTTTTAGTACAACGTCTGCTTGTAATTCTGCAGCTCTTAAAACTGCTGAAGTATCCGTAGAGAAAAATGGATTTCCGGTTCCACCTGCTAGTAGGGTAATATATTTTTTTGATAGATACTCTAGTGCTTTTTCGACAGAGTATTTTTCTGCTATACTTTCTATAGGTATGGCAGATAATACAACAGAATTTACTCCTTTTGAAGTGAAACTATCAGAAAGAGTTATTGAGTTAAGTATCGTTGAAATCATACCCAGTCTGTCACTATTTACTCTCTCTATACCTTTTGGTGCGATTTTACTCCCTCTTATGAAATTTCCTCCTCCAACTACTATTCCAATTTCGGTTCCGAGTTCATAAGCTTTCACAACCTCGTTTGTAATAAATGAAACAACATCCATGTCTATACCGAATCCTTTATCTCCGCCTAAAACTTCCCCACTTATCTTAAGTATAATCCTCTTAAACTTAAGCATAAAACTTCTAGAATTATATTTGAGATGCTTATCTTATTACAAACTATTAAGTAGTGTGTTCAAAGATATGTTTCGAAATATTAGTCGAGAAAAGAAATTAGTTTGTAAAAGTATATCAACGTAATGTCTCTTAAGGTTAAAGATAATACTCTTCCTGGAAGAGAGTAAAAGAAACATACGGAGGAGTAGAAAAACTAATAAAGTAAAAATTGCTGTAGAAGTAAGGTGGAATGAAGAAAAACACAAGAATAAACTCTTGTTGTTTTGTAGATGTTGTTATGAACTTACACATCCCAGATATACAAGTCATTATTTGAAGAATTTAGGTGAGTTGATAGATGAAATAAGAGAAAGCTTGAAATTAATATAGTTTCTTAGAAAGAGTGGAGTGAAATTTTTGATATTAGGAAGCTCAAGAAGGAATCTAAATTATTGTGATGGTGAGGTTTAGTGAAGAGATACAATCTTTGGTTAGTAAGAGTTTGTGGATTATAAATTATAGTTTGGGTGTGCATTAGACTATTGTTTGTAGGTTATTCTGAATATGTTGCCATAATGATCATCTGATAGAAGAATTGATCCGTTTTCTAAAAATTCAATATCTACAGGTCTTCCGTAGAATTTTTCGTTTTCTAGAAAATCTGCTATTATTATATATTCAGTAGGTAGTCTTTCTTGGTTGAGTTTTAGGAACGATAATCTATATCCTATTTTTTTTGATCTATTCCAGGAGCCATGTTCCGCTATAAATATACCTTCTCTATAGGATTGTGGTAGGTTTGTGCCTTTATAAAATTTTATGCCTAAAGGTGCTACATGTGCTGGTAACTCCCATACGGGTTTTACAAATTTGAAAATGTTAAGATTTGTTTTTTCAGAAAATTCAGGGTCTTTGATTGATTTACCGTGTATGAATGGGAAACCATAGTGTTGTTCTGGTTTGGTTATTACATTTATTTCGTCTGGTGGTAAATCATCTCCCATCCAGTCTCTGCCATTTTCAGAAAACCACATATATCCAGTTTGAGGGTCCCAGTCGAATCCAACAGTATTTCTAACACCATTTGCGTATATTTCGAATCCTGTTCCATCGGGATTTATCCTAGTAATTGTTGAGTATATCGGGTTTTCCTTAAGGCATACGTTACAAGGTGCTCCTACTGGTACGTATAACTTGCCATCAGGTCCAAATCTTATATACTTCCATCCGTGAGCTCTGTCTTTAGGATATTTGTCATATACTATTTTTATGGGAGGAGTGAGATTAAAATTTGTGTACTTAAGTATATTTTCTATTTTTACTATTTTGTCAACAGAGGATATATATAGATCATTTTTGTAAACATCTACTCCTACGGGCCAGTCGAGATTTTCTGCGACTACTCTGTGAATATCTCCTTTGTAGTCCATGTTAGTGTCAATAATCATGTAGACTTTATCAGTTCTACTACCTGCTATTAAAATACCATTTTCTAGATATTTCATTGCTCTTACTTTTGGTAAATTCTTATAGTAATAATCTATTGAGAAATTTTTCTGGAGTTTGACTTTTTGGAGTATTTCATCTCCTTCAACACTTACGTGAGATACTAGAAAAATTAGTGTCCAGATTAGTAGCATATTCCAAATATAATAATTTTAACTTTTTATTTCCATACCAACTTATTGTTTTATTAGATGTATCTTTAGATTAATCAAGCATAAATTTTTCTAAAGTAATTGTTGATTAGAATTTCATTAGTTAAATTATGTAGTCATAATTAATGGTATTTTAGTTGAGACTTCTAATGAATGACAATATTTTACTTTTGAAGTTATCTCCACCTTTATTTACTATTTCCTTTGATGAATGGTTACAGTTTTCTATCCATAGGTAATCTTTTGGGAGATTTGCTTTCTGATATAACATTACTCCGTATTCAAAACTTAGTGTGCTATCATTTTTGCCGTGTATTACAAGTAGTGGGTCGTTGATTTTATCTATCTTTGAAATATTATCATATACACTATTGATCCACCATTTAGATGGTATTTTATATGTGGTTACCATTTCTCCAGCATCTTCAATTCTGGTAAAAGTTGCTATAAGTATTAATGCTTTTAGTTGATATCTTTTAGCCATTTCGGTTGCTATTCCGCCTCCTAGAGAGTGTCCTATTATTACTATATTTGTTGTTGGTATTCCTTGTGATATTAGGTAATTTATTATTGCTTCTCCGTCTTCATATGTAGATTCTTCTGTTGGTGTGAAATTTTTTATTATACCGAATCCCCTGTATTCAACAGCAACAAAGTTAAGACCAAGTTCATAAAATACATTTCCAAACACTACAGGTGAAACATCAAGTGAGCTTCTGTTTCCATGGAAAAATACAAATACTACATTACTTAAATCATCATTTATTCCTTGATTTCTATCAATTTTTAAAACACAAGTTGATACATTACTGTTTGTTATCCAAAAAAATGACCATTTTGTTCCGGGTACTTTGAGTTCAGAAAAGTCATAATTGTCTTGTATTTTAGGTGCAAATACTAATTCCATATCAAGTTTTTGTGTATTACAACTACTTATTGCAATGATTGTTGCTAAGAAGGTGGTTAAGTAAACAATCTTATCCTTCATAGTTAGAAATTTATTTAAAGTATTATTTGTTTTTCAACTAAGTTTCAGTTAGATAATGTTTTTAGGTGGTATTTTGTAGTGTCTTAATCCCAGTGATATATTACGTATGCGCCAGCGCCGAATCCTAGCATTGGTATTGCTCCTTTAAATGATTCGTCTTTCTCATCTAGTAGTTCGGGTATCATATAAAAACCATTCAACGCTTTTTCTTCAACTCTCTTAATAATCATGTTTGCTTTATCTCTGTTTCCTAATTTTTTGTATGCTGATGCTATTCGTAGATTTATTATTATCCATTCTTGATTATCATACCATCCACCATCCATATTTCTCTTATATCCTTCTCTGTTTTTAAGTTTTAAAATTTCTTCGAAAGTTTTTAGTGTTGCTAATGAAATTTCTCTTGATACTTGATTAAAGTTTATTGCTTCGACTACTGATCCGTCAACATATTTGGGATAACCTCTGTTTGTAAAATGCTCATAAGATCCAACTATTATTTTCCTGCTTTTGTCGACTAGGTTTTTATTTAGACCTTCTAGTAGTAGTTTCAAGTTATCTTCTATTTCGTAGTTTGATTTTTTGTTATACTTTTTGAAGATGTTGTTTATTTCTGATAATCCTTTTATAGCCATTATAGTTGTATAGCTGAATCTCTTAGCACCGTCGTATCCGTTATCTCTAATATGCCTTTCCCAAGGACCTGATTCAGGCCGTATTACATTTAGTTCTTTATCGATATTATATATGATTGGATATACTATTTGATTATCTATCACACTGAAGTATCTATTAAGAATTTCAGTGTCATTTGTAGTGTTTAGGTATTCTGCTAAAGCCCATAAGACCATTCCAAAACCATCAATTTCAATATTAGCTCCATTTCCATTATCATCAGATTCTTCCTTGCCGTTACCGTAGTATCTACATACAGATATTTTGTAGTCAACGCCTATACCCCAATCTTTACCATCAATCTTGTAAGATTTATAATAACCGGTATCTGCTTCCAAAAAGAATTTTAGACCATCTTTTGCTTCTTCAAGATGCCCTGATTTTACAAGAGCTACTATTGAATAAACTCCATCTCTTACCCAAGCTATATTCCAACTACCTGTTGTTAGAGATGCAAGTATTTGACCAAAACCTTTACCTTCTTCTCTTACTTGACCCATTTTGATAAATGCTAGAGATTGCTTATAAATTTCTAATTGTTCTTTAGATAATCCAGATGGAATTTTTGTTTTTTTATGCCAGTTATTCCAGAACTTAATCTCTTCATCAAGTGGGTCAAAGAAGGTAGAATAGTAGTAGTTGACTATTTTTATCGCACTTTCAAGATCTTTTGATAAAACAATAAGGTCGTATAACGATAGCTCAGTATCTTTTTTTGCAACTTCTTTGAAATAAAAAAGGAGTGTTCCATATTCTGAGTTTATGTACTGATTTTCATTGTCATATGGTGTAATTGGTTGTCTTCCAGAAAAACCTATAGATCTTGTTACTTCTATTATGCCTTTTTCTTTAGGGGTAATCTCTAGCTTTACTACAAATGATGGAGCTTTTAGATTAAAAGATGAAAAAATATACATTACTACATCCGCTACAGGATGTGAGAAATCTACTTTTATTATTCCTGTTCCAGGTAGATAGTTTATGTTTACGATTTCAGCATCTTTTAGAAAAAAGGACTTTTCATTTACACTGACTTGGTAATCAAGTGATCTTAATATGAATGTTACTTCTTTAGATTTTTCATCATATTTTCTGTATATTGATGGATAAAATGCAGATATTCTTTTCTTGACTAATGAAAATACTACAGCTGAATAACCATTTGCGCTTACAATCATGTTAAACTCTTTCTTTTGACCAAACGAATATATGGTTGTAGTCATAAGTAGTATGATCGATGTTATTGTTAGATTTCTCATAATCTTACTCCAAGAACATAATATGAATGATTTTGATTTGTATTTTCTAAGAAGAGACTTTTTGGCATTTCACTATTTATGTTAATAGATTGTATGTTTAGTATTTTAATTCTAGAATTTTGATTATTTTTTCTGCTGATGATGAAAAGGTATTATGTAATCCTAATTCTTTTCTTTTTGTATCGTATCCGTGAAAATCACTTCCGCCTAGAGGCAGGAGATTGTTTTCTTGGCAAAATTTTAGTATAGATGTTGAAAGATCTTTATTTATAAGAGGGTGGAATATTTCAATGCCATCTAGACCTATTTTTGTGAATTCCTCTATGTAGCTTATTTTAGACCAATCTTTTAAAAACTCAGGATGGGCTATTCCAACAACACATCCTATTGATTTGAGCTTTTTTATTATCTCTTCGGTTTTTGGGTAATCATTTGGTATGCTGTATCGTGATCCCTTATCAAAATAGTATTTGTAAACTTTTTCTATGTTTTGAAAGTTAGAATTATGGTAGATGTACCTTGCTATACACATTTTGTTTATGGTTCTGTGACCATTCTTTAATATGTGACTTGGTATTTCTAATGTATCTTTTAGGAGCTCAATGGTTTTCAGGGTTTGTTGTTGTTTGTATTCTCTTATGGGTTGTACTATTTTTTCTAATTTATTAGATACTTCTGGGTTGTAATATGCAACTAGGTGGATGTCTTCGTTTTTGTATTTTGTTGATATTTCAATCCCGGGAATGTATAGTATTTCTAGATTTGTAGTTTTTAATAGCTTTTCAATCTCTTTATTTTGATTTATATTTTCGTGATCTGTTATGGAGATGTATTTGATACCTTTCTGGGTAGCTTGTTTGATTATTAGGCTAACTGAAAGTTCACCGTCAGAAAATGTTGAGTGAATGTGTAAATCTGAGTTTCTTTGTAGATGGATTGGAATATTTGTTTCCATTATTTACTCCTAGTTTGAGAGTAAGAATAATAAATAATTCCATTCTAATCTTCAACTCAAATTCAGAGAGGAATTCTAGGTACAGTTTATAGAAAATGAATTATACTTTTGATATATTTAAATATTTATGAATGAGATGAATTTTAAAGTTGTTGGTATGAGTTGTCCTTCATGTGCTACTACAGTTGAAAAGATTGTATCTTCGTTTGATGGAGTTTACAGAGTTAAAGTTAATTTTTCTTCTTCTACTCTTTACTTTATATCGAAACCTTCTTTTGACATATCTACTATAAGGAACAAACTAAAACAATTTGGGTACGATATTGTTCCTACAACTGATAGTGTTGATTTAAAGAAAGAAAAGATCAATTTGTTGATTGTTTTGATTTTATCGATACCACTTTTTATTGTTATGTTTTTGAAGATGTTAGGATTAGGTTATCATAGTGATTTATTGAAACTCGTGATGTTTCTATTGTCTTCTATTATAGTGTTAGTTGGTGGTTTCAAAGTACATAGGAGTGGTGTATTATCTTTGATCTACCTATCTCCTAATTCTGATAGTCTTGTCTCAGTTGGTTCTTTGTCAGCTTTATCTACTTTTTTCTTAAGTAAGTTTTTGCCAATAGATGATTTTTCAATTGAAGCCGTTATTGTGATGGATGTATTTTTGATAGGTAATTATGTGAAGCTAGTCTTATCTCAGAAATCTATTGGTTTTGTTAGTGATTTATACAAACTTTTTGTTGATAGTGCTAACGTTTTAGAGAATGGAGTTGAGATTAAAAAGAGTATAAGAGATATCAAGATTGGGGATATTGTAGTTGTTAGGGCTGGTGAGAGAGTACCTATGGATGGTAGAGTTATTGAAGGTAGCTCAAGTGTTGAAGAGACTTTTATGACTGGTGAATCGTTACCAAGAGTTGTAAAGGTTGGTGACAATGTGTTTGCTGGATCTTACAATATAGATGGTTTTATTAAGGTACTAATTGATAGTGAGGTAAAGGATAGCGTGCTTTATAATACTGTTGAGATGGTACAGAATTTTAGATTATCAAATGTAGTTAGCAGTATTACTGACAATTTTGTTAAGTATTTCGTTCCTATTGTTTTTTCTGTTGCTATTCTTTCTTTGGTTTTTTGGAGTTTGGTTGGTGATTTTAGCAGGGGTATGGTTAGTTTTGTTTCTATTCTTGTTGTTGCTTGTCCTTGTGCTTTAGGTATTGCCATACCTAGTGTTGTTGCTATTGCTTTTGGAATTTTTTCGAAGAGTGGAGTTTTGGTCAGGAATTTTAATAATTTAGGCTTAGTAAAAAGGGTAGATGTTTTTGCTTTTGACAAAACTGGTACTCTAACAGTTGGAAAACCATTTGTTTCTGAAGCTACCTTCGATACTAACTATATAAGTGAATTGTATTCTCTTGTTTCTCTTTCTAATCATCCGCTTTCACTAGCAATAAAAGAGTATATTGAGTTTTCATTCAAAGATATTGGATATGTGCTGAAGAAAGTTGATAATTTTAAGGTAATCCCAGGTCTTGGTATAGAAGGTGAAATAGGTGGAAAATTTTACAAGCTCGAAAGATCATCTAATGAAAGTATTACTTCATCTGATTTTTGGATTTTTGATGGTGGATGGAATAAGATTGGTAGTTTTTGCTTTAACGATAAGATAAGACAAGAAGCAAGAGATGTGGTTAAGTATCTAAGTCAGTTGGGTAAAGTAATTTTAGTTACAGGTGATAAGTGTACTGTTGCCAAAAGAATTTCTGAGGATCTAGGAATAAGTGAATACTACTGTTCTTTGCTGCCAAATCAGAAAGTTGATGTTATATCGAAGTACAAAGATAAGGGTAGTGTAGTTATGTTTATTGGTGATGGGATAAATGATGGTCCCGTTTTGGAATTTTCTGATGTAGGCGTTGTTGTTTCAGAGGTTGATAATCTAGTTTCTAATGTTGGTGATGTTGTTATATTTTCGAAGAATCTTAGTGTTTTGAAATTCTTGATTTTATTTTCAAGAAAAGTGTACTGTAAAATGCTTCAAAATCTCGTTTGGGCTTTTTTATATAATATTATAGCTTTACCTATTGCTTTTTGCGGTATTCTTACGCCTTCAATTGCAGAGGTTGCTATGTCTTTGAGTTCAATAAGTGTTTTATTAAACTCGCTTACTCTTTATTTAAGTTCTAGCAAAGTTAAGTTTAGTTTAATTAACTAGATGTTATGCTTACCCAATATGACTAATTGACCAAGATCATATTTTTTTTTATTTTAGCGTTATTATCTTTTAGAGTATGAGGATGCAAATATTTGGATCTCCGGTTTTTCTTATTCTTTTTCTTTACTTAATGGTTGGGTGATAGGTATCTTTTTGATGTTAGTGATTATAAAAGTTGAATTAGTCAAACTTTTTCTATGAAAATTAGAGGGATTGATGGAGATTCTATGGGGAATATAGTTTTTGTTAATGGTGAATTTCTAGATAAAGAAAATGCTAGGATAAGTGTTTTTGACAAAGGTTTTCTTTATGGTGATGGTGTTTTTGAAGGTATAAGGGCTTATGATGGTAAAATATTCAAACTTGATGAACATGTTAACAGGATGTTTGAAGGTGCGAAAGCTATAATGCTTGAGCCACCATATTCAAAAGAGGAGATAAAGGATATAATAATTGAAACTTGTAGAAAAAATGATGTCAAAGATGGTTATATAAGACCTGTGCTTTCTAGAGGTATTGGAGATTTGGGATTGAATCCGTTTCTTGCTAAGAAAGCTTCGTTTGTGGTTATAGTTGATAAACTTGTTATGTATCCCCAAGAGATTTACACCGAAGGTATGAGCATAATAGTAGCGTCTACTGTTAGAAATTCTCCTAATGCTATGCCACCTATGATCAAGAGTCTAAATTATTTGAATAATATTCTAGCTAAGATAGAAGCAGTTAATGCTGGTGTACCTGAGGCAGTTATGTTAAACGAAGATGGTTTTGTTGCTGAATGTACTGGAGACAATATATTCATTGTCAAGGATGGAGTATTGATTACTCCACCGAAAGAAGCGGGGATACTTGTTGGTATAACAAGGAATGAAGTTATAAAAATTGCTAAAAGGGATGGTATTCAGTTCGAAGAAAGGTTATTTTCAAAGATGGATATTTACACAGCTGATGAAGTTTTCTTAACGGGTACAGGTGCTGAAGTTGTACCGGTTGTTAAGGTTGATAAGAGAAAAATAGGTGATGGTAAGCCTGGTAAAATAACTAAGTTTATACTGGAAGAGTATAGAAAACTTACAAGGACGGAAGGGACACCTATTAGATAGTTTATGCCGTTGAAGTTTTCTGTTTCCGGTTTAAGAGGAATTTGGAATGATGGTTTGTCGTTCAGTACTATAAACTCTTATCTGCTTTCTTTTTTAGATTATATTTCCTCCAAGTCTTCTACTAGGAAAAGACTAGTTTTAGGTAGAGACACTAGGAAGACGAGTCCTATAATATATGATTATGTGTCTTCAGTTGCTAGATCTGTTGGATTTGATATTGTTAATTTAGGTATAGTTACAACTCCTATTGTGCTTTTCGTAACGAGAGAGATTGATGCAGATGGTGGTATAATAGTAACTGCTAGTCATAATCCACCAGAATGGAATGCTCTTAAGTTTGTTGATAGGGGAGGTATGTTTATCAATGAGACTACTGTTTCTTTGTTGTCTCAGAAACTTGGTAAGATGAGTGTTGACGATATGGTTTCTGATTGGTATTTTGTAGGAGAAGAAGAGGAGATTAACAGTGAAAATGTGCTTAATATGTTTATATCCAAATTAGAAAAAGTTATTGATATTGGATTAATAAAAAGTAGAAAATTTAAAGTGGCTTTTGATCCTGTTAATGGTGCAGGTGCTTTAATTGGTAGAGAGTTTCTTAAAAGATTAGGGTGTGAAATTATGGAGATAAACTGCGATATATCAAAGTTTCCAGAAAGACCTACTGAACCTAATTCTGAAGCACTTTCAGGATTGTCTCAAGTAGTAGTTGAAAATAGATGTGACATAGGATTTGCTCTTGACCCTGATGGAGATAGGCTTGTGTTTGTGACGGAGAAAGGGGAAATACCTGGGGAGGAATATACGCTTCCTATATCAATTCTTTCAGCAATAAGCTTTAGTAAAGTTGAAGGTTATTCAAAGAAAGTTGTTGTGAATCTTTCTTCATCTATGTTGAATGACTATGTTGCCAGTAAGTTTGGTTTTGAGGTTTTGAGGAGTAAAGTTGGAGAAGCTAATGTGGTGAAATTGATAAAGGATGTCAATGGTTTTATTGGAGGTGAAGGTAATGGGGGGGTTGTATTTCCTGTGATTAATTCAGCAAGAGATAGTTTTGTTGGTATAGCTCTTATATTACAATTAATGGCTAAAAATTCAGTGAAGATATCCGAAGTTATTTCACATTTTCCAAAGTATGAAATGGTTAAGCTGAAATTTGAAGGTAACTTAGACAAGAACGTTGTTTCTAACGTTATTGGTAAAGTTTTAGATAAGTACAGTCTTATAGAATGTACTAATATTGATGGGTATTGGTATAAGTTTGATAAAGGTTGGATACATGTAAGAGCATCGAATACAGAGCCTGTAACTAGGGTTGTATTTGAAGGAGATCACGGTTTTGTAAGTTTTTGTAAGGAATTATTTTTATAAGATTTTGCTGAAACGCGGATAATAAGTTTTAGTTGAGATTAGAAATTTTTTTTCTTTTATGTTATTCAGTTTGTTTTTAAGTTCCTTCATGCCAATCTGATAGATATTTTTCTTGTTCTGGAGTTAATGTATCTATTGCTATTCCCATTGATTTGAGTTTTAGTTTTGCTACTTCTTTGTCTATTTCTTGTGGTACTGGCATTACAATATTTTTTAGTTTACCTTGGTTTTTGACCAAATATTCACAGCAAAGTGCTTGGTTAGCAAATGACATATCCATAACACTTGAAGGATGTCCTTCTGCATTTGCCAGATTGACAAGTCTTCCTTGTCCTAGCAGGTATATTTTTTTGTCTTTAACTACATATTCTGTTACTCCTGTTCTGATTTCGGATTTTGAAGATGCTATACTTTCTAGAGATGGTATATCGATTTCGACATCAAAATGTCCTGCGTTTGATATTATTGCTCCATCCTTCATATTTAGTATGTGTTCTTTTGTTATTACATTTTTGTTACCCGTTACGGTAACAAAAAAATCTCCTATTCTTGCTGCTTCGTTCATGTTCATAACTTCGAATCCGTCCATAACTGCTTCAAGTCCTTTGATTGGATCCACTTCTGTTATTATTACTCTTGCTCCCATACCTCTTGCTCTCATTGCAACTCCTTTGCCGCACCAACCATATCCAGCAACAACGAAATACTTACCTGCTATGAGTCTATTTGTGCTTCTCATTATGCTATCTATTGTGCTTTGACCTGTACCATATCTGTTGTCAAATAAATGTTTAGTCATAGCATCATTTACTGCTATTATAGGGTATCTTAATACTCCTTCATTTGCCATTGCTCTAAGTCTTATGACACCTGTTGTGGTTTCTTCTGTTCCTCCTATTACATTACTGATAGTATCTTTCATTTCCTTGTGGAGCGTGGATACCAGATCTGCACCATCATCTATAGTTATGTTTGGCTTTTTATTTAGTACCTCTTTTATGTGTTTGTAATAAGTTTCTCTGTTTTCTCCTTTAATTGCAAAGACTGGAATTTCAAAATCTTTCACGAGAGAAGCTGCTACATCATCTTGAGTTGATAATGGGTTGGATGCACAGAGATAAACATCTGCTCCTCCTTCCTTTAAAGTTATTGCTAAATTTGCAGTTTCAGTTGTGATGTGTAATGCTCCACCTATTCTTATGGATTTGAGTGGCTTTTCTTTTTTGAATCTTTCTCTTATTATTTTCATTACTGGCATATCTTCATATGCCCACATTATTCTTTTATATCCAGTTTCTGATAGATTTAAATCTTTTACGTCGTATTCCATTTTCCCTCCTGGGAATTTATTATAATTAATAGTTATGATAAGTTTAAAAATTGTACTGTAAACTAGCTTTGAGTTTGGGTTTGCTGTGATGATATTATTTTTAGTTAGTATCGGACTGTATAACCCAGTCAATATTTGATTTGTCTACTAGTGATATAAACCATCCGTATATTATATAGAAACTTAGTAGTATTGGAACATAAATTGTTGAATATAATATAAATTCAATTAGGTTAAATCTGAAATTTATTAGCTTTGCGGACAAAAAGAATATTAGGCTATTCAATGCAATAGCAATTAAAAGTGATATTATCCCTTTCGTACCAAAGAGAATGTATGTAGTTAGATATCCTATTGAGGGTATTCCTAAGCTAGGTATAATGTACTGAAATACGGTTATGGATATGTTAATTATCCTTAGAGTTGTTTCTAAATCTAAGACTAAGATAGAGGTGATTAAAGAAATTAAGAAAGGTATTCCCATAATTGTTCCTACTAGTGCTATCGTAGGGAGTCCCTTAATGTAAAGTTGTATATTTTTGAAAATTTCTATCCACCAATATCTCATACCAATAGCCCATCTTTTCCTTTGATTTATCCAGTCATTGATATTAGTTGGCAAACATGTTTTGACTTTTAGTTTAGTACAGTATGAAAACTTGATATTCGACATAAATGACTTTAGCATTAAACTCCAGTCTTCGTTTATGGTTTTAGGAAATTTTCCAATTTCTATGAACTTCTCTTTTCTTATAGCAAAAGCTGATCCGCATAAGAATAAGTTTATACCTATAGTTTTAGAAGATATTATGCTTGCTATAGCACCACCTAGATAGTCATATGATATAATTTTTGAAAAAAAGTTTGTAGATATTCCTTCTTTGGCTAGTTCAATTATGTCTTTTCCGATAAACTCTTTGGATAGGTTTTTTAAGAAATTTTTGTCATTAGGTAGTTCTACGTCGTTATCAATGAAAAGTATCAATTCTCCGTTGCATATGTCGGTTGCTCTATTTAAGGATTCGACTTTACCTAGTCTGGTATTGTTGTATATGATATTTATGTAATCAATATTTCTAAAATTGTCTAAAGTTTCTTCGATCTCGTTGTTAGTAGCTCCATCAATTACTATTATTATTTCTTTATCTTCATATTCATAGTATATGCATTTACTAATAATATCCTCAAGAAGATCAACTTCTTTGTAAACTGGAATTATGATGGAGATTTTCATACCATTCCCCTACTAACTGGTTAGTTAAATTATTATAATTTAGTGTTTTTCAATATTTAAAGTTATTATTGTAGTATAAGTGGGGTGATATGGTAAGAAGGGGTTTATAATGAGTATGTCAAAGCAAACCTAATCTGGAGGTGAATATAGAAGATAATTTCATTTTTTTAGAGATGTTCTTAGGAAGTTTGGAGGTTTAGCTGATGATTCTTTTGCCTTTGATAAGGTTTCTAAACCTTGGATAGACATCGTCGTTATAGTTTGCTTCTACTGGTTTAAAGAATGCCAGAGATGCTACCATTGCTGCGTTATCTGTTGAGTATTTGATAGATGGAATGTATGTTTTTATTTCTTCGTCTTCTAGGAATTTTTTTCTCAGGTAGGAGTTTGCTGAGACTCCTCCTGCAACAACTACGTTTTTTATTCCAGAATCTTCTACTAATCTTTTTACTTTTAAGTGTAAGACGTCAATAGCAGATTTTTGGAACGATGCACAAATATCTTTTATAGTTCTTCCATCGATATTAGTTATGTTTCTTATTGTGTATAGTACGCTTGTTTTGAGTCCACTATAGCTAAAGTTATACCTGTCATAGGGTTTATCTACTGCACCTAGGGGAAATTTAAACGAGTTTGGGTTCCCTTCTTTTGATAATCTATCGATTATAGGACCTCCAGGATATCCAAGTCCTAGCATTTTAGCAACTTTGTCAAATGCTTCACCAACAGCGTCATCGATAGTGTGTCCCACGAGCTCGATATTGTAGAAATCTCTTACTATAAACATGTTTGTGTGTCCACCAGATACAACTAGTCCTATGAAAGGAAATGAAATTTCGTATTCTATGAATGGTGAAAATAGGTGTGCTTCTATATGATCAACTTTTATGAGTGGTTTTTTTAGTGATAGCGATATAGTTTTAGCTACATTTACTCCTATTAGGAGTGAAGAAACTAATCCTGGTCCAAATGTGACTGCTATCTTATCTATGTCTTTTAGGTTTATTCCTGAGTTACTTAGTGCTTTTTCTAGGGCGATATTTATGAATTCTAAATGTTTTCTAGAAGCAACTTCAGGTACTACTCCGAAAAACTCTTTGTGGAATTCGACTTGAGATATTACAACATTGGACATTACTTTTTTTCCGTCTTCTACTACAGCAACTGATGTTTCATCGCAAGAAGTTTCTATTCCTAGAATTATCATAGGTTATTTCCTTCTAATGAGTATTTTTGAAGGTCTATTGTTTTCTATTTCAACGACTTTGAACAGAAAATCTTTGTATTCATAAGTACTATTATATCTAGGAATATTTCCTGATATGTACATTATGAAGCCTACTATGGTTCTAACATCCATATTTTCAAGGATATCTTTGTCGATTTCCATACCAATCTCAAGAGCTATGTCTTCTATAGGTGCCCAAGCACTTACTAAATATTCTCCGTCATTGATTTTTTGAACTTCAAATTCTTCATCTTCTTTGTTGTCTGTTTCATCAAGTAACTCTCCTAGTATTTTTTCGACTATATCTTCGAGAGTTATTATTCCTATGTGGTTTCCGTATTCATCAACAACAATTGCAATGTTGGTAAATTTATTTTTCATTTCATTCATAATATCCATTGCATTCATGTTTTCGGGAATGAATAATATTTCTCTTTTTACATCGATTATATTGAATTTACCTTTTGTTTCAATGTACTTATTACAAAAGTCTTTGTAGAAGATATATCCAATAATTTTATCTGTTTTTCTGTCAACTAATGGTATCCTAGAATACATATATTTTTTAAATGTTGACAATACTTCATCTGGTGTTGAATCAGCATAGCAGGTTATCACATGAGGTCTTGGTAATACCATTTCTCCAGCATGTATGTTAGAAAGGTAATTGAAAACTAGTTTTTTGAAATCGGATGTAGATTTTCGTCTGGGCATAATTTTTATTTAAATATTAAAGTTTGTATATTTTCAAGGACATCTGGTGGTATTCGATCTTGATTCTCTTTTATGTATTTTCTCAGTATTTCTATTCTATTAGTTAGTTCAATGACTTTGTAATAGTAGTTTGCATTACCTATTAGGTTTGATATACTTTCTTGTATTACATAACCTCTGCCTTCTACATCAAAATATCTTACTTTCATACCAACGCTTTTCCCATCGAGTGTTATATTGCTTAGGAAAATAGGAATACCATTTACAAATGCGAAAAACTCTCCTTGATTGTAATCTTTTATGGTGTAATTGTAATAATTTTCGTTTGATAGTACAAGAGAGTATCCTATTCCTGCGATGACATATTGGTAAGCGTTGTCATACTTTATCTGAAACATCATATGAGATTTCTTTGATTTGTTTTTCTTCGTTAGAAGGTAGTAATCTTTTGATGATAGAATTCCATACAATGAATAATTGTAGTTTGTTTTTACCAAGTCGTATACTCTTAAGTTTGAACTATTTGTCCATTCTATTATGTATCTTTTGTAGAAGAAGACAGTGTTGTTAAATTCGTAAGGTATTGAAACTTCGAATATGTTTTTTTCATTTACTTTTGAGTATGTACAAAATGATGTAGGTAAAACTGTTTTGAAAAGCGTTTCTAGATCGAGATAATTTGTTATTATTATGTTTCTTATAACTAAGTGGTCTAATATTCCAGATGTTAATACCATATAAATTCTTTCGAGTGTTTTAGCATTCCTAGTAATTTTTAGAATAGGTTTTTCCGTTTTTGGTAGAGAATAATCTTTTATTTCTAGTTTGTTTAAACTTTCTAGTCTGGCTAGATCAATTTTTTTGAAAACATCTGAGATATTGGAGTTATTGATGTTGACGACAAATTTTGAATTTTTCTGCTTTAAATTAATATCTTCAAGGATTTGCAGTTTTACGAGAGATATATTTGGTAGGTTATTTGCAAAACTTACTAGGAAAAAGTAAGTTGTTATGGTAGTAAGTATTAGGATATTCAAATACCAGGGCATTGGGTTTCTTCTTGTTAGATTGACTAAAAATAAGAGTCCGTATAAGAGTAGTATTATTGAGAATAGTATTGTTAGTGTTAGTATTAGTGAGTATTTCGGGTAGATTTCAAGTGATATTACTAGTGAGTATATGAAGATGGATCCAGATAGAATGGTGAAGAAGATAAATCCGTATGATGGTATTAAGAATGGGGTTTTATGTGGAACTAATTTAAATGATACAAATCTAATTTCGTATGCTTTGTGTGATAGATATAGTATTGGGATTATTAGATAAAGCAGGACTAGATTAAGTAGTGTTAAAATTGTTTTTAGTATACTTAATATGAAAGGATAGTTAAATAAATCAAAGCTTCCAGTTATTGAAGGTATTAAATTTACGAACATGTAGACTTCTTTGAGATTGAGTATAATAAATAAAGTCAGTAGTAGTGAGATTATGATATCTGACCAAAATAATATTTTAGTATGTTTTGTGTTTAACTCTGCTTTTTGGTAGTATTTTATTAGTATAAATCTACTTCTTAGTCTGAATATTAACAGTAGGGTTATGAAGATTAATGAGGGTATTAAAAGTATCACGGATGTATCTCTTAAGAGTATTGTACTTATGCCTAAATGTTTGAGATTGTTATAGAAATTTGATAATGCTGATATTAACAATATGGATAGAAGTACTATTAACAATACTGCAAAGTAAAATAAAAATTTTAGGAATTTTTTCACTTCTTTCCTCTTTAGTATTTTGCCGAGAGCGGGAGTCGAACCCGCACGGTGTTGCCACCACCTGATTTTGAGTCAGGCGCGTCTGCCAGTTCCGCCATCTCGGCTACAGTCTTAAGTATATATAAAATGCTGTCTTTTAGACAACTTAATGATTGTGTGATTGATAATTTTAGATTATTTTACTTGACGAATTTGTATGGTTTATAATAGGAGAACGTATGAAGAAGTTTTTTGTAGTTTTTTCCTTTACCTTAATATCTGGGATGGTTTTTTCAACTTTGACTTCTGATGTTGCAATAAGGCAGCTTCGTAATGCTTACAACTCTATTTCGTCTTTTACTGGTTCTATAACCATAAAAATAGGTAATAAAACCTTCAGTGGTAATATAAAATATAAGTTGCCAAACAAGCTGAAAATAAATTTCTTCCAACCCTCTCAGATAGACTTAATAAGTGATGGGTCTTCCATGTGGATATTTGTAAAGGGTAATAATACTGTTATTAAACAGCCGTTGCTTCCAAAAAAAGGTGATAGAGTTATATATGTTTCAGAAGTTATAAACCCTTATGATAAGTATAACAGAGAGTATATTATAACTCTTGATAAGTATGATGACAAGTCTTATACTTTTGATCTTAAGCCTAAACCTGATGTGTTTACTACCTTCAGTAGTGCTAAGTTTACCGCTCTTAAGAATGGTTTAATTTCTTCAATAAATGGTATTACAGTTACAAGAGAAACTCTATCGATAAGTATATCATATAGTGGTGTTAACGTTATAATTGATGATAGAGAATTCTTCTTTACACCTCCTGCTGATGCTCAGGTTTTAACAGATATTTTCCAGTAGCCTATGTTGGATTTTTACCCTACATTAAGTAATGTAAAATTTAAGAATCCTATTCTGCTAGCATCAGGTACGGCTTCTTTTGGGCTTGAACT
Organism: Brevinematales bacterium; assembly: GCA_026415355.1. Taxonomy (NCBI): domain Bacteria; kingdom Pseudomonadati; phylum Spirochaetota; class Spirochaetia; order Brevinematales; species Brevinematales bacterium. The sequence continues at coordinate 56,890 of JAOAHF010000005.1, read as the reverse complement.
TATGAAACTTTATGATTTATCTGAACTTGGAGGTATCGTTTTGAAAACTATAACTCTTGAGGAGAGAAAAGGTAATGAGCCTCCTAGAATAGTTGAAACTTATGGTGGTGTGTTGAATTCAATAGGACTTGCTAATCCTGGGCTTCGTAGGTTTAAGGATGAAGTTTTACCAAAGGTTTTAGGTAATATAAAGACTAACATTATTGTTAGTGTTGCAGGTAGTAGTGTAGGAGAGTTTAGAGAAATAGTTGAAGAGATTTCTTCTTTGGATATTGCTTTTATTGAACTTAACCTTTCCTGTCCAAATGTTGAAAAAGGGGGGGTAACTTTTGATAGTAATGAAGAAAATGTTAGAGAAGTTGTTAAAGTTATAAAAAGAGTTTCGAAAAAGCCCTTCTGGGTAAAATTGAGTCCTAATACATCTAACATAGTTAAAAATGCTCTCATATGTGAGGAAGAAGGTGCTGATGGTATTACAGCTATTAATACTATACTGGGTATGAAAATTGATGTAAAAACTGGTAAACCTGTATTTAAGAATATATTTGCGGGATATTCAGGTCCTGCAATAAAGCCTATTGCGTTGAGATATGTATATGAGATATGTAAGAATGTTTCAATACCTGTGATAGGAGTAGGTGGCATATCGTCTTATGAAGATGTCTTGGAATTTATGTATGCTGGAGCAAAGCTTATACAAATAGGTACTTCAAATTTCTTCGATCCTTTATTGCCAAAGAGGGTCGTTGAAAGACTGTATGAAAGTAAGATGTAAAAGTCCTTCATTGTTTTATGGTGTTGAATTTCTTATACTATTTTAAAATTATGTTAACTTTTCTGTGTAAAAACTCCACAACCAAGGAACACCCAGGAACACAAAACGGACACTCAAGTCCCATCTTTGCTTTTCAAAATACTATATGGGTGATTCTCACGCTAGTTCCATAATGTTGAAATCTATGAAGTCTTCGAACATTTTGTAGAGCTGGTACAAAAGTGATAATCTGTTTTGCCTTATTTCTGTATTTTTGTCCATTACGAAAACTTTTTCAAAGAAATTGTGTATAGGCTTTTGGAATTCAAGTAATGTTTTGAGTAGTTCCTCGTAATTTTTAGTTACCAAGTAATTAGACACAGTGTCTTTCTTAGATAATATTAGATTATACAATTCTCTCTCTTCTGGAGTTAGTATATCGTAGTTTAGTGGAGTAGGGGAAGTAAATTTAGCTTCGTTTAGAATGTTTCTGACTCGTTTGAAGAGTATCCCGACGTTTGCGAACTCACCTTTATTTCTGAAATTATTGATAGTTTTCACTCTTAAGTAAGCATCGTATGGATTAGTTGTTGCTTTTATTGTTGCTTCTATTTCATCTGTTCTAAAACCCATTTCCTTAAATAATCCTTTGAGTCTTGCGTTTACAAATTGCTTAAGGTCTTCTGTTATTTCTTTATATTCCTTTGTGAAGAATGCTTCATATATTTCTTTTGATGATGTAAATATGTCTACTATGTCAATATCTAGATTGTAATTTATCATTATTCTTGATACGCCGACTAGTTGTCTTCTCAAACCGTAAGGGTCACTTGATCCTGATACTTTTTTACCTGCTGAATATAGTGAGAATATATTATCTAATTTATCTGTTATTGATACGATTCCTGCTCCTAGTGATGATGGCAATTCATCGTCTGATGATATAGGTTTGTAGTGTTCTTTTATGTAATTTGCTACTTCTACTTCTTCTCCAAAGTTCAAAGAGTAATAATATCCCATTATACCTTGTAGTTCAGGAAACTCGTATACTACTCCTGTTGTTAAATCAAACTTACATATACTTGATGCTCTTTTTATTTTCTCATCCTGAATTTTCAGTTTTTCCATTATTCTTTGGGATAGCTTTTCCATTCTTTTCATTTTGTCATATATTGTTCCAAGTCCTGCAAAGAATATTAGTTCTTTAGTTTTCTGGATAAAGAATTCTATGGACTTCTTGGTATCTTCCTCGTAGAGGAATTTACCATCATTAAGCCTTGCTGAAATAACCTTTTGATTGCCTTTTACTATTTTTTCATTTGGTTGAGTATTTACCACTATTATGAATTTATTTATGAGTTTTGAATCTCGGGTTAATGGGATGAATTTTTGATGTTCTACCATTTCTGATATTAGTATTTCGTTTGGTATTTCAAGAAATTTTTCGTCAAATGTACCTATTGTCGTTTTTGGGTATTCTACTAAATTTACGATTTCTTCAAGTAATTTTTCGGATAAGACAGGTACCGAGTTAAGTTCTTTTGAAATTTTTTCAACATCTTTAAGTATTACTTCTTTTCTTTTACTAGGTGATGGGATGACTTTACCTTTATTCTCTAGAAGTTCTTCGTATTCTCTTGGATTTTTTATTTCTACATTTTCTCCTATGAATCTGTGTCCATAAGATATGTTTGAGGATTTTATTGTTGCTAATTCAATGTCTAGGATTTTATCTCCAAATAGGCATACAATCCATCTAATTGGCCTTACGAATCTGAAATCTACGTTTGACCATCTCATCGTTTTTGGAAATTCTATACTCTTTACTATTCTTGGAATTTCTCTTTTGAGTATTTCTTCTGTGTATTCTCCTTTTTGAATTCCTTCGAAGAATACAAATTCTTTTTCTCCCTCTTTAAGTATTTTTATTTGGCCTTCAAAGGATGATACTGTTGATAAGAAACCCTTAAGAGCTTGTGTTGGTTCCCCATTTTCGTGGTATGCTATGTTTTTAGGAGGTCCTTTTTTGATTATTTTCCTGTCTTCTTGTTTTTCTTCAAGATCCGTTATTAGTATTGCTAGACGCCTAGGAGTAGAATAGGTGTATATCTTTGCATAGTTTAAGTTGTATGAAGATAACGTTTCTATGAATATTTTTTCAAATTGTATGTGAGATTTTGATAGATAATCATGAGGTATTTCTTCTGTTCCAATTTCAAAAAGAAAATCTTTCTTCATCTTATTGTCTCCTACGCAAGCTAGAATTATCAATGTCTAACCTTTACTATTTCAAAAATAGTCCTAAATGGTGTACCGGAAGTCTGCAGGTGAATTGTTGATAAAATTAAAATTATGTTAACTTGTTTGTGTAACAAAAAAACACCAAAAAAAGAAAAAAAACAAAAACTACAAAAAACAACCCAAATCCCTCATCCCAAGCAACAAACCCAGAATAGCCTCCCTCCTATGACTTATTCTATTCTTAACACTACTACCCAATTCAGCAAATGTTTTATCATACCCCTCAGGTATAAAAACAGGATCATACCCAAAACCGTACTGTCCTCTAGGTTCATAAGCTATTTTACCTCTAACAATACCTTCTGAAAACAAATATCTGTCCTTACCATACATAAAAACAGCTAAACAGACAAACTTTGCACTCCTGTCTGTCTTGTTTTCCATATTTTTGAGTAATTTTCTTATTAAATCTTCCTGCGTTGAGTTCTCACCAGCATATATTGCAGACATAACACCCGGTTCCCCATTCAAAGCATTAACTTCCAAACCTGAGTCTTCCGATATTAAAGGAATGTTGTAAGCACTATAGTAATACTTTGCCTTTATAAGTGCATTATCAAAAAAAGTTTTACCATTCTCGACTGGGGGAGGTATTTTAGGCAAATCAGACAGAGAGAGAATTTCTATACCAGGTAATACTCCCAAGATTATATCAGCTATTTCATTGTACTTACCTTTATTAGAAGTTGCTACAAGTATCCTAGTAAGTTTCATATCTTGATTTCATAATTTTTGTCTAAAAACGTAACTGAAAAACCATACTCTTTAAACGTGCTAACAATCCATTCCCTTATTCTGTCATCTTGTATCCTAGCTACTATTTGTTTTTTAAAGTTAGGATCCAAGAGCAAAGTTTCTTTGAACTCATCTTTACTGATGAATCCTTCTTCTCTTGAAATAACCTTAAGAGCAAAAGCATAATCATTACCTTTTATCTTAAGACCTTTTATAGGGTAGGGTAGCGTTTGTCCTACTTTTATATTAACCAATCCCCCCAACAACTCAACAGGAAAGCCATTTTTTGCTAGAGATTGTATGGATACTGGCTTCTCAACAAACATAGTTGCATCTTTAAATAAGTATTTTCCTAACTTTCTCTCCGCCACTGATACTGCTTGTTGATATTTCCTTAATTCAACAAGGTTGCTTATCTCTGAGAACACAGATTCTATTTCCTTTTCTTCTTTAAGAGAGAGATCTCTTGGTAAGTTTACAACTATCGACAAGAAACTAACTCTAATTGACTTGACGTTCTGTTTATTCTTTTCGTACAACTCCTCAATTAACTTGTTTACTTCGGAGTCATCTGGTTCTCTTGACAGGTAATTCTTTAGCTTCTCATCAGAAGTAATAAGCCTTGAAAGAATATATTGCTGTTTTATTTCTCCTAAGTAATCATGGTAGAATCTTTTTTCCTTTCTGAGGGAGTTTTTTATCTCGTCATCTGTTATGCTAGCAACAATTCTTTCATCCTCTGGTAACACTATGTTTTTCTCTTTCCCTATAACTAGTACCATTTTTTCTAGGATTAATTTCATCATAACATCCTTATCAGATATTTGGTTAGTTTCACCAAGAGTAGAAAGCTTATTCCGTAGAAACTCTTTCCTTTTAGCTAGTTCAAGTAATGTTATAGTTTCTCTATTTCCAACAACAGCAATCACCCTATCCAAAGGGTACCTCTTGGAATTATACTGAGAATATGAATCTGTGGACATAAAGATAAAAGCGACTAGACAGAAAAGAAATATTATTTGCAGAAACCTATTCATACAGTAGTACCTCGCAGTCTTAAGGATTATATATGATGTTTTCAAGTTTAAACAAACTAAGAATGCTTTGTTAAACAGTAGTAAACTTACCACATAAAAAATTCTTTACATTGCGATCATAGTATAACCTGATCTGATTACTATACACCAAAGCTAACTTGAAAAAATCAGTATAGTGAATTATGATATTTGTATTAGGAGGTATATATGAAAAAACTAATCTCACTTATAGTGTTTACAGTATTTACCACATCTGTGGTAATTTTAGGGGGCTGTCCTCAACCACAGAAAGGTCCTGAACCAGTTACAAAACCTCAAGAATCAAAAGTTAGGTATGAGATTATTCAAGATCAACAAAGTGCCTTTACTGGTAGAACTATGCCACTACCAGAGTGGCTTTTGAATGCTCTTCAAGGCAACCTATTACAATTTGGTACTGATCAGGACAACAAAAAGGTTGTTTATTTTGTGGCTATAGAAAGACAAAAAAACCTTGACCTTGCAAAACAGAACGCAAAGTTAAACTTAAATGCAAGGGTAGCTGAGTCAGTCCAAACATTGGTAACTTCCGAAGCTGCAAAAGTATTTGAGGGTGATCAGGATACCTTTGCACAATACATACAGGGAGCAATAGGATTGCTTGCCAAGAACGTTAAGGTTAGTGGACTTGTACCAGTAAACGAATACTGGGCAGAATTACAGGAATACTTGGGTGATACCCCTAGAGAGAAATACTTCAGTTATGCTATAAGATATCAGATGGATCTCGGAACATGGAGGCAAATGCTTTCTGGTGCTTGGCAACAAACTAAGCAACAAAAACCTGATATACCAGAAAAAGCAAGGGAGAAAATGGATAAGCTTATACAACAGATGTCTGAAGCTATGTAGTTTTAACATAAAAGGGGGTAGTATCCCCCTGAATTTTTACTTTATGAAATACAGTTATGAAAGGAGGTTATGATGTTTAGAAACTTTCTAATTTTTCTTTGCATTTTTAGCCTACTATTCTTTTCGAGTTCTTATCTTAAAGCACAGAAGAAGATGCCTGATTGGATTTCAATTCCTACTTTCAAGAAAGGGAAAGACTTTTATTTTGTGGGTATGGGAATTAGCAAAGATATAGTTTCAGCAAGAAATTTGGCTATTGAAGATATAAAATCCAAAGTAGTTCAATCTATACTAGTCGATGTAACTGCTGAAACAAAGGGTGAGACTGTAATATCATCACAAAGTGGCGAGATTGACGTAACCCAGAACATTAGAAATGAAGTAACGGTTAAAGGCAAAGCGAGAATCTTCGTTCCAGCGCCTGATGAGGAAGTTTCGTATCAAGACAAAGATGGTAGTTATGTAGTTTATCTTCTGGTCAAGTTTCCAGAATCTAAAATATTAGAAGAAAGACAAAGGATAGAACAAATGTATAAAGACATGATAAGATCTGTTGATAAGTTTATAGAAGAAGGTGATATGTTCGTAAGAGAAGGAAAACTTCTCAATGCAATAGCCTCATATACGCTAGCTGCTAAGAATTCTGTGAATGTTGAAGAAAGGAAAATGTTTTACCCAGAAATAATAAAGAAGATAGACGATATAATATCAAGACTCTCTATTGAGGTAGTTGAAGGTAGTAACAAAAAGGTTGGAGTAGGGGACAAGGGTGAGATAAAGTTTAGGGTGTTCTATAATTCGGAAGGTAAGAAAGTACCCATCAGAGATGCTAACGTTATATTTAGAGTTTCCTCAGGAGGTGCCGAAGTAAGCACTTCAGCTACTAGTGATGAAAATGGATTTGTCACCTGTAATGTGTTTAGAGTGTTGAGATTTGACAATAAGAAACTCTCAATAAAGGCATTCTTGAATCTCGATTTCACTTCTCTGGCAAGCATAAGTAGAGAAACAAAACAAGATGCTGCCAAACTTATAACTAAAGGCAGACTTGTTCAATCGGAAGCAAATTGGTACATGAGTGAGACAAAAGCTAAAAATGCAGTTATCATATCATTGAAAGATAAGGATAATAGTGGATATCTCTACGATAGTACTTTGTCTTCATCGTTAAGTAGCTACGTAATGAAGAAAGGCTATAAAGTTTCTAAGCCTACTTCGACATCAATAAACAGTGATGACGTTCAAAAGATAAGAAAGTTCGTTGCTAAAGATGCAGTTATAGTACTTGTGAAAGTTTCTGAACCAAAACAGAAAGTCATCGACTTTGGTAACGAGAAGATAAATAGAGTAGAGTACGAGATATCTGTTGAGGTATACGACGAGGAAGGTAACCTCATTAACTCTCTGTCAAAAAACTTGTCCAGCAGTAGTTTGAGTGCTATGAATTCAAACTTACCTACTAATATTGGCGAAGTAATTGAAGAAATGGAATTCTAAATCCAGTGCAAAGTTTACTATCGTAACATACAATAATTTCGTAGGTAGCCTAACATGTCGTAGGTACCTAGGTGTTATTCATAGGTCAAATTATCCAAGTTTTTTCAACTAAATATCTGTAAGTAATGATTACTTGTACTTATGTTCTATGATTTTACCGTCTATTATATAGACTGTATCTTCACATATGTTAGTAAGCAAATCTCCTATTCTCTCAAGGTCCTTAAAGACAAGAATTAGTAATATTGCTCTTTCAGTACTATTGTCTCTTTGGCTTTCTTGCATTATCCTTTTTACTCCCTTATTTCTCAGGTTATCAATTTCCTTATCCATTGTAATAACTTCTTTAGCCATCTCTGAGTTATGATCTATAAATGCTCTAACCGTTTTATTCATCATTATTATGAGGTTGTTAAACATACTGTCGACTTCTTCAGGTATTTCTATCTTACCTAGGCTGAGAGACTTTATGGTATTACTGGCTATATTAACAGCATGATCTCCTATTCTCTCAATGTCCTTGTTTATCTTAACTGCCATCACGAGTTTTCTTAACATTTCTGCTTCAGGCTGGTAAAGTGCTATAGCTCTTATTATCTTGCTTTCGATTTCAACTTCGATCTTATCAACCTTTTCATCAGATTTGATCACTCCTTCACAAGTCTCTTTGTTCATTTCCTTCAATCCTCTTATTGCTTGATATAACATGTCAGTAACTATTGAAGTTGTATTTACAATATCTTCTTCAATTTGACTAACTTCTTTTTCAAGTTTTATCATAAAAATCCTCCTAAAAATTATCCAAATTTTCCTGTTATATAGTTTTCTGTCCTTTCGTCTTTTGGGGTAGTAAATATATCTTCTGTTGGACCAAATTCAATTAGTTCCCCATTCAGCATAAATCCTGTAAAGTCTGATATCCTTGATGCCTGTTGCATATTGTGGGTTACTATGACAACTGTATAGTTTTGGGCCAAATCGATGATAAGTTCTTCAATTTTTGCTGTAGATGCTGGATCTAGAGCTGAAGTGGGTTCGTCCATAAGCAAAACTTCTGGTTGTACTGCTAAAGCTCTTGCTATACATACTCTTTGCTGCTGACCTCCTGATAGAGATATTGCTGGTTTATTAAGTCTATCTTTTACTTCATCCCAAATACCAGCTCTTCTCAAAGATCTCTCAACTATTTCATCCAGGTCACTTTTTCTCTTTATACCTCTTAGTCTAGGACCAAACGCAACGTTGTTATAGATAGATGTATAAAAAGGGTTTGGTTTTTGGAATACCATACCTATTTTACTTCGCAGCTCAAAATCATCAATAGCTCCATCCTCTATAATGTTCATTCCCTCAAATATTATCTTTCCTTCTATTTTTACTCCTTCTGAAAGTTTGTACATTTTATTGAAAGTTCTAAGTAACGTTGTTTTCCCACAACCCGATGGGCCTATTAGAGCTGTGATTTTGTTTCTCTTTATGGATATGTTAATATTCTTGAGTACATGGATATCACCGTACCAGAAATTCAAAGAATGAGTTGATAGTATTTCATTAGTATTATTATTTCTGTTGTTATTCTTCATAGTATTACCTCCACCTATAAAGTTTGTAGCTTCCTTAATCTTCTTCTTAGAATTATTGCTACAAGATTGAGAAGAAAAGTCAAAAGTAACAATACTAGAGTTGTCGCAAATTGTATAGGTAATGTTGCATCGACATCAACGGATTGCGTAGACATTATGTATATATGGTAACCTAATTCCATGAATTGATCATTGAGAGAACTTGGAAGATAGGGTAGGAAATATGCTGCTCCTGTGAATAGTATTGGTGCAACTTCACCACTTCCTCTTGATACTGCAAGTATTGAACCTGTAAAGACTCCTGTCATAGCTCTAGGTAAAACAACTTTAAAAACAGTTTCTGCTTTTGTTGCTCCTAACGCAAATGATGCCTCCCTCAGTGTACTTGGTACAGCCTCAAGTGCCTCTTTTACCGAAACTATAACAACGGGTAAAGTCAGTACTGCCATTGTGATACCAGCCCACAATATCGCCGGCTTACCCCAGACCAGTTTGCCACCGTAAAACAAATTGTCAATTCCGCCTCCTATAAACACAATGAAGAAAGAAAAACCAAACAAACCTATAAGTATAGCAGGTATTCCAGCAATTGTGTTTATTGAAAAATGAACAAACCTGTAAAATAGAGAATCCTTTTTGGAATACTCACTCAGGTATATAGCAGTCACAACTCCAATTGGTATTGCAAATATGGACATGACTATAACTAAAAATACGGTTCCAAATATAGCAGGGAATATACCACCTTCAGTCATTCCTTCTTCAGGTGAACCTAGTAAGAATTCCCATGTAATTTTTTCATACCCACCGATAAATATTATTAAAAGTATTATTGCAAGAATCAACACTACTAATAACGAAGAAATTCCTAGTAAAGCATACGTTGATATATTACCTATCCTATAGATACTCTTAAGATTTTTATTTTCTCTCTCTTTTATACTCGGTAACGCTATATCCTTCATAATTTACCTCCTTGTTAATTCCATCATGAAATACCCATTTTTGCCCTTATCCTTGATGATATATAGTTTGCTAGCATATTGAATACTATAGTAAAAGTTAGAAGTATTGAACCTATGAAGAAGAGGACAGCATAATGTTCATCACCTATTACAACTTCACCCATTTCGGCACCTATAGTTGCCGCCATTGTTCTGGTAGGTAGCATAAAGTCAAAAGTCAATACAGCAGCATTCCCTGTACACATTAGAACTATCATAGTTTCACCAAAAGCTCTTATGCCACCTATTATTATAGCTGAGAACGTGTAATTTATAGAAGAAGGTAAAATGACACGCCAAGCAATATGATGTTTTGACGCCCCTAATGCATAAGCAGATTCTACAAGATGTTTCGGTACTGTATTCATTCCATCTTCAGCTATTGTGAATATGGCTGGTAAGATTGCTATGCTTACACCAATTCCACCTACAATTGCATTCAATCTATAGTCCCATTGAAACAATTCCTGCAAAAAAGATGCAGCGACCATAAGCATAAAAAATCCTATCACAACAGTAGGTAAACCTGCTATAAGCTCTATAACTGGTTTTATGAATTCCTTAATTCTCCTAGAAGCATAAACACTGACATACAAAGCAGAAAAAACGCCAAGTGGTATAGCAATTAATAAAGCAATAATGGATATTTTCAAAGAACCTACCATTAAAGGTATAACTCCGTACTTCGGCTCGGAAGAAATAGGTTGCCATACCGACGAAAAAAGCCTGTCAAGCGAAGCATACCCTTTTACAAATCCCTTTGTAACAATAAGAAAACTTTCTCTGAATATAAAAACAATTATAAAAACCAAAAGTAGTATAGCCAGGAAAGCAACAAAGTATATAAACCCCTTTGCAATTACATCACCGAACTTCCTTCTAGACTTTAGATCTAACTTTAACTTAAACTTACTTAGATCCATGTAAAAATTATTTCTGCCTAGTGTAAAATAATTGTAAAGTGATTGTAAAAATATGGCAAAATTTTCAGGTTTTTACTCAAGTTAACATAATATTTATTATCGGAAATAAATATAAAGAATCTTAACTTCATATATCTAGAGTTTTAATCTCTTATATCCGTTGTAACTAAGCTAGGAGCAAATTTGATAACATCTTCAACAAAAACTGGTATCTTATATCCCATCCTATGAAGAAGAACATCTATGAAATTATAATCATCTTGAGTATCTAACGTGACTCTTATATCTTGGAAGTTACCATATTCATACACAGGTTCCAAAACTTTGAATATCTTTCTGTTTTTGTATATATAAGGAGTTACATGTTCTCTATCATATTCGTCGATCGCAAGCTTCGAAGACATAACTAATGCTTCAAATTTTATAACTTCAACACCTGTACCCAAAGGTATCCCCAGAAAATGAGTTAAATCTGCCTTATCTTTTAAATGTATTTCTACTACTTTGTCTATATACCTGGGACATGTTAGTGGATTATCTGCTGTTATTCTTACAACATGATCAACATCATCAAAGACACTAACACAGTTTACAAATCTATCAAGTACGTCTTCATCAGAACCTGCAACCACATTAACATCATTAAACTTACTCATTACGAAAGACGAGATAATACCAAAAGATAAATGATTGGTAGCCACAACTATATTATCTACTAGCTTCGAATGTTTAACCTGCCTTATAACTCTCTCAAGAACTGTTGTACCATCTGAAAATCTAGCTAAAACTTTGAAAGGAAATCTATCCGAATTTACCCTTGCTTGAATTACACCAAGTATCATAAATCACCTACTTAATCTCAATAACTTGCTTCGTCGCAACTAGGTATCCTTTTTCTGTCTTTAAAAATACTTCACCGTTCTCATTAAGCCTAACACCAACAACCTTATCACTATAAGAGTTACCTGTATCACCATCCATCCACTCAATAACCTTGGAAATCATTGATAAAGAACTATTTATTGAATTCTGAGAAACTAAAGACAAAATGTTATTGTTTAGAGTGCTTAATTCTTTGAGAGTAGTAAGCTGAGCCATCTGAGATATAAAAGTTTTATCGTCTATAGGATTGGTAGGGTCTTGAGTTTTAAGTTGAGTAGTTAGTATCTTAAGGAAATCCTCTTCTCCAAGTGTGTTTTTACTTCCTTGTTTATTCACCTTTAGCTCTTCGTTAAGTCTTCTTATTTCCTCTTTAGTAGCTTTATCAAGATCAACCTTCTTTGAGATCATATCAAGACTGTAATTACTATTTATTATCATATCTGACCCCTCCTAATAAGGAATTTCGGATAATACTCAAAACCTTTTAGTTTATTAGTATCCGAAAACATAACATTACTACCTTAACAAATTATTCCCCACCATAGTCTCAGCATCGTCGATATACTTTACAGTTTCTTTTACCTTCTCTAACCATTTCTCAGTAGTGTAAGGCTTTATTCTACCGTTAAACAATCTATAAAGATCATGAATAAAGAAACCATTAGGTGGGAAATATGAATAGTGAGTTATAAACATTTTCAATCTACTTGAAAAGGTATCCAGAGGATCCTGATTACCTCTGTTCAATATACTATCTATAATGTTACCAAATACAATATTTGTATCAAGATTATATACATATCTTAGATAGTATTCTCCGGCACTTTCGTACATACTGTCACTATAAAACTCATAAAGCATATAAAAGGAATAATCAATCCCTGCATCTCTAAACATAAATAGATCCTGGCCATGTTCTCTACCAGCATTCCACCCCAACATGAACGCAACAAGCGGTTTACTTATGCCCATCCTCATAAGATGATTTCTTATACTTCTGATAATCCTACTAACTCTAACTGCTTGGTACCATCTAAAAAGACTTCTCAGACTTTCATTTCCACCAACAACTTTTATAAGGCCCTCATAACTCAACTTAGAAAAATCAACATTTACTATGTCAGAAAGATCCATCATAGAGAGAACCTCAGAATAAAACTCAGGTATAAGCTCATATCCCCCGTAGTCCCCTACCCTAATAAAATCAAGTCCCAAGAAATCTATATAATCCTTCCTACCAATATAGGTAAGAATATCAATTATATCATTTACGCGGTTTGTTGAAAGAACAGAAGTAAACTTGTATTCTTTTGATATTCTACCATTTCTGTAAGTTATTATTGGTCTATAACCTTTGAAAATATCTTTATCATTCTGACCAAGTGTAAGAAAACACATCACATAAGCACCAGTTTGAATACCTTTATCTTTTAGGTACTTCAGAACAGTAAGATTAGACAATGGAGTTGAGTACCACACATTTCTTTTGTCCTTAAGATAGGTAGTTTGTCCACCTAACATAAGAAAAGTATTTAGATTTGCTTCAAGCATCAATCTGTATATTGAATCAGCAACACTTCTATAAGACTTAGTACCTGGTTTCTTCATCTGCACTTTGAAGATACTGACATCATCTTTCATAGTAGATAACCTAGCTTTAAAATCAAGATTCCTAATATCCATATTCTCCTCAAAAGTCAAGACTTTGAGAGGTTCCAAAAGCTTAGCCTGCTGCCTTGACTGTAACAAAACGTTGGTTTTAAATAAAACTTCATCAACATTCTTAATCACCACATCGTAAAACCCACTTTTCATACCATATCTTGGTACAAACAAAAATACCATCTGATTACTAAATACCTTAGGCTTTACAAACTCCCTACCTAAAAGATCTGAAACTATTCCATCATCTTTTAAAACTATCAAACGATAATCATCTACTTTACTCTTTAAACATCCACTCCGGAAACTAGCAACAACCTTAATGTAGTCATAATGTAGAATCTCAGTAGAGTTTATACTAAAAATAATATCTCCCATCGAAGCACGAACAATAGCAAACAAAAGACAAAATGAAGCAATGTGCCTAAACATATATTGAAATTGTCGGAGTTATTAAACAAGACTGTAGACAACTATGTAAACTATACTTGTCTAGATAGTACTACAGATATTATAATTTTATAGATATGACTAAGAGGTTTACTGTTGTTACCCATGGATGTAAACTCAATCAGTTTGAAAGTGCTGCCATATCAACAAAGCTTTCAAACATAGGAATAGTATATACTGAAGACTACAAAAGCGCAGACATCGTTATCTTCAACTCATGTACTGTAACTAATACTGCAGATAAAAAAGCAATAAAGTTCATAAGGCAGATAGAAAGACTTAAAAATAACAAAGATATAATCTTTATAGTTACTGGATGTTTAGCACAAACAGACAGAGAAAAAATCCTTGGAATGAATGGAATAAATCTTATAGTCGACAACAAGCTTAAACACAAAATACCTGAGTTTGTTGATTACTACCTAAAAAATGGAGTTTTTGAGACAGGCAAAGTAAAGGTAACTAGAAGCGATAGATTCGAATTTGAACCAGAATCCTTTCCGGGGAGAACTAGAGCTTTTCTTAAGATACAAGATGGATGTAACAGAATGTGCTCATTTTGTAAGGTACCTTTCGCAAGGGGGGGCAGCATTTCACTTGAAACAGACGAGATCATAAGAAGATTCAAAAGATTGCTTGACTTAGGATACAAAGAAATAGTATTAACTGGAGTTAATATAACCAGCTACTATTGGTCTGGAAATACACTCAAAGATCTAATTAAACTCATACTTGATGTAAAAGGTGAATATAGGATCAGACTATCATCAATAATGCCGGATGAATTTGACACAGAAATACTTGAGTTTACAAAAGACGGTAAGTTATCACCACATCTACACATATCGATTCAGAGTGGATCTGATAGGATAATCAAAATGATGAAAAGGCACTATACATCCTCAGACGTAATAAAGATAGCAGAAAAAGCAAGAAAGTACGTTTCTGACTTTGGTTTTAGTGGTGACGTAATAGTAGGATTTCCTGGAGAATCAGAAGAAGATTTTCAAAACACAATCAAAACAGTAAGGAATGTAGGCTTCTTTAGACTTCACATATTTCCATTCTCTCCTCGAAAAGGCACTCCTGCATCCGCATTTCCAGATCAAGTAGACTACAATACAAAAAAAGAAAGAGAACACATACTAACCGAAGTAGTAAAAGAACTATCTACCAAGTTCAAAACTAACTTCCTAGGCAAAAAGCTAAGAATACTGCCCGAAGAATACTGTGAAGAAGGCGTATACGGATACGCTGATAACTACTTGCGAGTATTGTCTAAAAATCCAACACTAAAAAGAAATGAATTTAGCTATGTTGAAATTACTGATATCAACAAGGACGACGTAACAACAGTTATATCAAGTTGAAAGATCTACAAACTAATATTGGCCATCGTTAATTTGCAACAATTTGAGAATTACAATAAACAACATATAAACTTACATAGTATGGTTAATATAATAGAGAAATATAAGTCATTTCGTGCTGAAAAGCTAAACAACCTAAAGAATCTATTTGAAGAGTTAGGCAAAGGTCAAAAGCCTCATACTTTATTCATAAGTTGTTCTGACAGTAGAGTTATACCTGAACTAATAACAAATTCAAACCCAGGAGAGCTATTTGTAATCAGAAACGTCGCAAATATAGTTCCGAAATACGATAATAGTGATATATCAGCTACTGTATCATCAGCAATAGAATACGCTGTAAACGTTCTAGAAGTACAAAATATTGTTGTATGTGGTCACCACAATTGTGGAGGATGTGCAGCATTACATCTAGAAGAAGAAAAACTCAACGATAAGCCAAATTTAAAAAAATGGGTATCTCTATCGAAAGATGTTGGCCAAAAAGCACGGGAAATAGTAAAAGATGATCCTCACAAACTTGCAATTACCACTGAACAGTTAAACATAGTAAAACAATTAGAAAATCTTATGACATATCCTTTCATAAAGGAAAAGGTCCAAAACGGAAAGCTCAAGATATACGGTTGGTACTATGTAATATCAACTGGCGAAATATTGAATTACAACTACGAAAAGCAAGTCTTTGAACAAATAACCTAAGTTACAAGGTTTTTACAGAAACTCCACGAAGTTACAATCTTACACTTCCGGTTGTATATCATTTAGACTCATACCATTTGCAATTAGAGTGTCGTTATAATCTTCAACAAAACCTATAAGTTCATATATCCTTACAGGCATCTTCTTACCTTTTACTCTTATAAGGTCAAGTTCTCTTGCTATAACTCTATCCTTTACTTTTTCATAGGTATACTCACTTATTATAATACGAGTATGGAAGAGCTTGTTAACACCTTCAAGTCTAGATGCTAAATTTACGCTATCTCCCATTGCCGTGTAGTTTTTCTTTTTAGTTGATCCCATGTTTCCTATAGTTGCTATTCCTGTGTTTATACCTATACCTATCTCTATCTGCTTGTCGGGTGGTAGCGTTGAATTTATTTCTTCAAGTGCTTGCAGCATCTCCAGGCTTGCTTTACAAGCTCTATAAGCATGTTCTGGATCATCAAGAGGCGCTCCCCAAAACGCCATTATAGCGTCACCTATATACTTATCAACAGTTCCTCTGTTATCCATTATTATGTCAGTCATTCTTGAAAGATATCTATTTATTAAAGAAACTAATTCTTGCGGAGAAAGACCTTCTGAAAGCGACGTGAATCCCCTAATATCAGAAAAAAATATAGTAACTTCTCTATCTTCACCACCTAAAGTTAGTTTTTCAGGATTTTTAAGTAATAGGTTTACAACCTCTGGAGATACATAACTATCTAGCATACTTTTTATCTGTAATCTTTGAGCTCTTTCCCTAGATATTATAAAAACTTGTCCACCTATGTAAGATGTAATAAAAGCGAGACCAGGGGTAAGTACATCCAGAAGATAAGCATTCGTTGAAATTGGCTTTAAGAAAGGTATAATAGTACCTTGTGAAAAAATAAAATAAGAAATAAAAACAAATAGAAACATTACACCTATAGCTTCAGCTAGTACAAGTATTATTCTTTTTGTTAAAACTAATATCAAAACTGCAATAAAAGCCATTACTAAAGATATTAGTACAACAACACTTCTTGGAACAACCCTAACAAATCCAGGATACCCTTGGATATTAGCCATTATTACGTTATTCATGGCATTTGCTATATGCTCTATACCATACATATTATCAGCAATTGGTGATTTCCATACATCACCATATCCATATGCTAGCATACCTATCATGAGTACCTTACCATCTACAAAGTTCCCTATTCCTCTTATTCTTGGCAAATCGGAGAGAGAAATAGTTCTTATAAACCCACTTCTAGATAGCTTTGTACTTCTTGACACATAATTAACAAAGAAGTTATTGTACTCATCAATAGGTATAAAAACATCTCTCGTTTCAAAACTTCCATCAGGGTATTTGACTTTTGCGTCTTTTATCACAATCTTTTCACCAAGATATACTATTACGTTCGATAAAGAAACTTCATAGTAACTACATAGTAGTATAAGCAGAATACTTGGATAATAATCGCCATTATATTCTAGAACCATAGGAAAAACATTGTACGTCTCAGCAAATACATTATATTTAGAAATATTTGCATATCCAACTCCATATGATCTTTCTGATATCTCTCTTATAGGCAGGTTACCTCTGGATGGAGAGTTTACAAAACTTCCTGATTTACCTTTCACATTACTTCTAGGAATAGTAAACTTTTTCAAAGGTTTCAGTTTTTCTCTATTTACTTGACTGTCTAATGGTAGTCCTTCCTCTCCTAACTCTTCAAAAACAAACATATAGTCAAAAGCTACTCTTATTCTATCCTTAGCTTTTTCAAGAATGCTTATAAATGCTTTATCTTCTTTTTCTGTTGAGTATTCAGAGAAGACAATATCAAAAAACACTATGTTAGGTTTCTTATTGTTGGTTATTGAATACAAAGGCTTTAGAACATAATCACCGTAATAACTTCTAGGAAATGGAAATTTACCTAATACCGACAAAGACTTATCATCAATGCCAACTATTACTATATCCTCTGTAAAGAAACTTATTCCTTCGAACTCTCTTTTTTGAACTCCTTCGGAAATTACATCAGTTGAGACTTCTCTGAAGTGGAAGAAAGCATTAAATATAGTATCTTTCACTCTAGACAAAGGTCCTTCAACGAGAATAAAAGATAGTAATACACTCAACAAACCTATAGAAACTAGGATAATTAAATCTTTTAATGACTTCTTCATAGACAAATAATAAAATATACCAGTAACTATTTCAACAAAACCACTTTTAAGATCTGAAATATCAAAAGAATAAATTGAATTTAGTTGATGATCGTAATCAAGTAAACTAAAAGAAATAAGAGAGGGGGAATACCCCCTTGATTAACTAGACATCAAAGTAGAGAACAAATTCGTAAGGATGAGGTCTCTGCGCTATTGCTTTTACTTCAGCATTCATCTTATACTCTATCCATGTTTCTATAACATCCTTAGTAAATACATCACCTTGGAGTAAAAACTCGTGGTCGTTTGCTAGTGCATTAAGTGATTCTTCAAGCGAACCTGAATATTGAGGTATCTTTGCCTTTTCCTCTGGTGGTAGATCATATATGTTTTTATCAATTGGTTCTCCTGGATCTATTCTATTTCTTATACCATCCAATCCAGCCATCAGCATTGCTGCAAATGCTAGGTACGGATTAGAAGTTGCATCAGGTGGTCTGTACTCAATTCTCTTAGCTTTTGGAGATGTAGAATAGACGGGTATTCTAACAGCTGCACTCCTGTTTCTTGCAGAGTATGCAAGATTTATTGGTGCTTCGAATCCTGGAACTAGTCTCTTGTAAGAGTTAGTTGAAGGATTAGTAAACGCTGCAACTGCCTTTGCGTGCTTGAGTAGACCTCCAATATACCATAAAGCTTCTTGAGAAAGTCCTGCATACTTATCTCCTGCGAACAAGTTTTTGCCGTCTTTCCAAATACTCTGATGTGTATGCATACCTGTACCATTATCTCCAAAGATGGGTTTTGGCATAAAAGTAACAGTTTTGCCTCTTTTCCAAGCAACATTCTTAAGGACATACTTAACCTTCAGAACATTATCAGCAGTTTTTGTTAGAGTATCAAACCTAAAATCGATCTCACCTTGTCCCGCTGTAGCTACCTCATGGTGATGTGTTTCAACTCTTATACCTATTTTCTGCAATATAATTACAGCCTCGTTCCTCAAATCTTGTAATGAATCGTGAGGTGGAACTGGGAAGTACCCCTCCTTATGTCTTATCTTATAACCTCTGTTGAAAGAACCATCAATATTCCTCTCGTTTCCACTATTCCATATCGCTTCATCAGAATCTATGAAGTAATACCCGCTGTGAGAGTTCTGATCAAAATATGCTTTATCGAAGACAAAGAATTCAAGTTCTGAGCCAAAGTACGCAGTATCACCTATGCCCGTTGATTTTAGATACGTTTCAGCTTTTTTAGCTATATGTCTTGGATCTCTTGTGTAATCCTTACCAGTTAATGGATCTTTAATATCGCAGAAGAATATAAGAGTTTTGTGCTCCGCAAATGGATCGACAAACGCCGAAGTGGGATCTGGGGTTAGAAGCATATCGCTTTCGTTTATAGATTGCCACCCTCTTATTGAAGATCCATCGAATCCAAGTCCTTTGTCAAATACATCTTCGTCGATCTCACTAGCAGGTATTGAGAAGTGTTGCCAAAGGCCTGGAAAATCCATAAACCTAAGGTCAATAATCTCAATACCCTGATCTTTGATGAATTTAAGGGCTTCGTTTTTGTCCTTAAACATACTCTATACCTCCTTAAAGATTTTCTAAATCTAAATGTTTATATAGCGCTATTTCCACTTTCACCGGTCCTTATCCTATAAGCGTTACTAATATCATAAACAAATATTTTTCCATCACCTATTTCACCGGTCTTTGCTGTCTCAATTATAGTTTTAATAACTTTATCAACCATATCATCAGTTACAACAACTTCTATCTTAACTTTTGGTAAAAACCTGACCTCATATTCCTTTCCTCTGTATATCTCAACATATCCTTTTTGTACACCGAATCCTTCAACTTCTGAAACCGTCATACCCTTTATACCTACTTTTATCAAAGCATCCGTAACATCTTCAAGTTTAAAAGGTTTAATTATAGCTTCTACTTTTTTCATAAAATACCTCCTATTTATACATGTAAATTATATGCTTTCTCACCATGTTCACTTCTATCAAGTCCTATAATCTCAGAGTCTCTGCTTACTCTCAATCCATCAATAGCTTTCACGACAAGCATTATAATCAATGTAACGATGAAAGTATAAACTATCACAACACCAACTGCAATCAACTGGGTAACAAGTTGTTGTGGATTACTGTATAGTAACCCCTTTCCAGCTTGGTTTATTGATGGATCAGCAAATACACCAGTAAGTATTGATCCTATTATTCCAGATACCCCATGTATACCAAATACATCAAGAGCATCATCATAACCTAAAGCAGGTTTTATATAAGATATGAATAGAGGTGGTATAATACCTGCAAGTAACCCTATTATTATACCTGAACCTACGTTAACAAAACCAGCTGCTGGTGTTATAGCAACTAATCCAGAAACTATACCTGACGCTAAACCTAGAACAGTCGGTTTGCCATTTATAAGTCTCTCTGTAACTATCCAAGATATTCCAGCAACAGATGTTGCTAAGGTGGTATTTGTAAAAGCTATAGTAGCAAGCTCATTAGCAGCTAATGCTGAACCTGCATTAAACCCAAACCATCCAAACCATAGTAATCCAGCACCTATTGCTACTAAAGTTATATTGTGAGGTAGTAATACTGGATCCTTTCTTCTACCTAATACTATTGCACCAGCAAGAGCAGCAATACCTGCATTTATGTGTACAACTGTTCCACCGGCGAAATCGAGTGCTCCTAGAGAATATAGAAATCCACCACCCCATACCCAATGAGCAATCGGTACATAAACCAAAGTTAGCCATAGTACAGAAAACAATATCCAGGATGAGAATTTTATTCTTTCAATGAATGCCCCACTTATAAGCGCCAGGGTAATAGCAGCAAACGTCAGTTGAAATACGACAAAAATATACTCAGGTATAGTACCTAAAACACTACCGCTAACCCCATTAAGTAAAACTTTTGAAAATGTTCCAATAATACCAAGAGTATCACCACTAAAAGATAGTGTGTATCCGTAGATTGTCCACACAACACTAGCAATCGCAAACGCACTAAACGACATTGCTATAGTGTTCAAAGCGTCTTTTCTCCTGGCCATACCACCATAAAATAAAGCAAGACCAGGTACTGTCATTAACATAACTAATGCAGTAGCTACTATCATCCAAGCTGTATCTCCAGTGTCAATTTTTGGACTTTCTGACTGATCTTGGGCAAAACTATAAATCGCAATTCCCAAGACCAAAATCACAGTTAAAACCCGCAATATATTTCTCATAGGCTTCGTACCTCCTAATGCCTATTTGAGTACAAAAAACGTGCCGTTAATATAACACCTATGCCAAAAATACCATAACTTCTATAAGTAAACACTATTGTCGAAAGTATTTACGATATCTAAAAAACCAAATGACATTGCCTAAACTACAAGCATAAATAGGAATATTGCCTAATAAATAGGCAACAACTAAAAACAAGCACAGATTCTAATTATATTTATCAAAGTACTCACAGTTTCTACTTGGAACTACTGAAAGCTATAGGGTAATTGTCAATCTTATTTTGGTTTTTAGTGTATTGCTAGTTAACTCTGATTACAGCTTGTATTTCTTTATATATGAGAAAAGTGTATTTCTATTTATTCCTAGTATCTTGGATGCCTTTAGTTTATTCTTATTCGTTCTTACCAAAAGCTGGTTTAGGAGTGTCTTTATTACAGGAGATACAATCTTTTCGTAGAGATTACTTTCACTGTCAATATCATTTGATTGTATAAACTCTGTTATGGCTTCAGATATTTTTTCTTCATAATTCATTTTCGATGTAGTTTTGTTAAATATGTACCTTGGTAATAAAGATTTAGATATAACTCCATCAGTTGACATAACTACCGCTTGTTCAACAACATTTTCAAGCTCCCTCACATTTCCAGGCCAGTTGTGTAACGTAAGGAGTTCTATAAACTCTTTGTCGATCCTACTAATGTTCTTGTTGTGCTCTCTTGCAAACTTTTTTATAAAGTGATCAACTAGTAACGGTATATCTTCTATTCTCTCCCTCAACGGCGGTAGTGTTACTTTAACCACATTAAGTCTGTAGTACAAATCCAACCTAAATTTACCTTCTTCAACTAGTTTCTCAAGGTTTTTGTTCGTTGCGGATATAAATCTAACATCAACCTTAACTGGCTTTCCACCTATAGGTTCGACTTCCTTTTCCTGTATAACTCTCAGTAACTTTGCCTGAAGTTGGATAGGCATATCCCCTATCTCATCTAGAAACAAGGTGCCTCTATTTGCCATAAGTATTTTACCATCTCTATCTACTGTTGCTCCTGTAAATGACCCTTTTTTATATCCAAACAATTCACTCTCTAGTAGAGTTTCAGGAATGGCAGCACAGTTTATAACTACAAATGGACCATCCCTTCTATCACTTGCGAAATGAATTGCTCTTGCTACTAGTTCCTTACCAGTACCAGACTCTCCTTCTATGAGCACTGTTGAATTAGTTTTCGAAACAGTACTTATAATATCAAAAACTTTCATCATACTTTTGGAGTTGCCAATTATGTTATAAATACTATACCTTTTTGAGAGTTGCTCTCTTAGAGAAATATTTTCGTTTATCAACTCCTCTCTTTCTTTCTTTAGTTTTAAGTATCTTAAAACAGATATAGCTATAAGATCAGATATCTCGTTCAATATCTTCTCTATAGTCTTGAATTCTTCAAGGTTTGAGAACTCTCTTTCGACAGTGATAACACCTAGTATTTCATCACCAAACTTTATGGGATTTGCAAAGAAAGATATAATTTTACTTTTGTGTCTTCTAGCTCTTGTCTTGTTGAGAAATCTCTTATCTTCCCATATGTTGGGCACTGATATAGGTTTTGACGTCAAAGCGACTGTACCAACTATACCTTCACCTAGTTTATATACTCCCCTCCTTATCTCATCTTCTGTAAGACCAAAACTGTTTGTTATCCTTATTTCGTCTTTCTGTTCGTTTATTAAGAATATCATTCCTCTTTCAATACCTGCGGTGTTTACCAAAAAGTTCATCAGCTTTGTAAACAGAGTATTCAAGTCATCAATATTTTGAAATATCTTATACACAGAGTATAGAGACTTATAGAATTTTATCTCATATTCCTTAGATTGTAGTTTGTAATTGTAATTAACGAATCTCGAGATCAAAGGTATGAGAAGGTTTAAATTCTCAATATCAATCTTAGTATACTTATCCTTTTGTTTACTTTCCAGGTTTACAATTAAGATAACTTTACCTTCATCAGATAGTATGGGAAATGCTATATCAGACTTTTTGATATCCTCAACAGGTATGTAGAACTTGTCAGTTTCAGTATCATCCGATATATAAATTGACTTATTTCTGTAAACCCATCCAACTATACCTTTATCAGGGGCTAGATAATAGTTTTCCTTTATTAGAAACTTAAAGTTACCGTCTGTTTTCTCGACATAGTACTTAAGCTCAAGTCCTTTCTTCTCAAAAGGATCTGGAAAGTAAAGACCTCCTATTTCTGATTCAGTTATCTTCACAAGAAAGATAAGTAATTTCCTAAAAAATTCTTCACTGTTTGAGTAGTTAGGGGACAGTATATCTACCAATTCTTGAACATCAAAGATTCTGTCTTTCATACCACTTAAGGAATTTCAAGCATTCTTTGTATAGGCACAAGTGCTTTTTTTCTTATTTCTTCAGAGACAGTTATAACATACTTTTCCTCTTTTAACGAATTCAAAACCTTATCAAGAGTTATTTTTTTCATATACTCACATATCATACTTTCGCTAACTGGGTAATATTTGGCATTCGGCTTGAACTTTTTCATTCTATGTAATACACCTATCTCAGTTGCTACGACAAACTCGTCTTTCTGTGAGTTCCTAACAAAATTTACCATACCTTCTGTGGATAAGAAATACATATTTTGAGAGCTTATATCCTTACTTTCAACATAATAAAAACAACTAGTAGTACAACCACATTCAGGATGTATAAGAAAATCTGCATTAGGATGTTTTCCTCTAATGCTTTCTATGTCCGAAGGTCTAACATTAGCATGTACGTGACATTCTCCAGCCCATATATGTATTTTCCTACCAGTTACTCTTGCAACATAGCTTCCGAGAAACATATCAGGCAAAAAGAGTATTTCCTTATCCACAGGAATAGAATTTACAACTTTAACAGCATTAGAAGAGGTACAGCAATAATCACTTTCAGCTTTGACTTCAGCAGTAGTATTTATGTAAGACACAACAACAGCACCAGGATGTTTTTTCTTCCATTCTCTCAATTCTTCAGCAGTAATGCTATCTGCAAGAGAGCAACCAGCCTCAAGGTCAGGAAGTAATACTTTTTTATCAGGGTTTAGTATGTAGGCAGTTTCGGCCATGAAATGAACCCCACAAAATACTATTATGTCGGCGTTTGTTTCCTTTGCTTTTATCGATAGACCCAATGAATCACCTACGAAATCAGCTATGTCTTGTATTTCTCCTATTTGGTAATTGTGTGCTAGTATTACTGCGTTTCTTTCTTTCTTTATTTTTAATATTTCTTCGACTATTTCTTTTTTTGTTTGGTTTGTGCTTGTGTTTGTTTTCATATGATAAATATTTAACTAATTTTTTTTTTGGTTTCAAGGTTGAGTTTGGTTTTTGTTTTGTTGTTTTTTTCTTTTTTACAAACAAGTTAACATAATTTAAAAACTTACTAAAAAATACTTACTCTCTAACATCGTAATTACTTAACAGACTATTTTACTTATTGTTTTGATTAAAATCTTATTCTGGTTTGTAGTTCCTACAGTTATACGGTAGAATGTCTCATCATAGCCGAAAGACTTAAGGTTTCTTATCAATATACCATGATTAAGTAACTTTTCATCAAGTTTCTGAGGCCCTCTTATGAATACAAAATTTCCGTAAGACTCTTCAAGAACCCATATACCTAACTTTTTCAAACTCTTTTTCATTTTTTCTCTATCATTCACTATTTGTCTGAGCACTCTCGAATAATATTCATTATCAAGGAGTGCTTGCTTTACTACTTCTGAAGCAAAAAGTGATAAATTAAACGGCATTCTGACTTTCTCATAGATTTTCGTTATACTACTAGAGCAAACACCATACCCAATTCTAACTCCTGCAAGTCCGTATAACTTCGAAAACGTTCTAGTAACAACAAGGTTATCGTATTTATTAATTAGTTCTATAGAGTTCCAATACTTATCTTCAGGGACAAATTGAAAATATGCTTCATCTAAAATAAACAATGTATTCGGACTTATGCTGCCTAATATCTTTTCTAAACACTCTCTATTTGTTATAACACCCGTAGGATTATCAGGAGATGGAAACACAACAATCTTCGTAGAAGGTCTTATTGAACTCAATATATTTTCACAAGATATTGAAAAATTTTTACCTCTTCTAGCTTCTATAACCTCAGCTCCAACTATAGACGCTAGTATTTTGTAGTAAGTAAATGTTTTTTCAAGAGTGACTATTGAAGAATTTTCATCCAAAAATATAAAAAACAAATATAAGAAAATTTCGTCAGAACCATTACCAAGTATTATGTTATCAACGGAAACTTTATTATGATCAGATAAAATTTCCTTGAGCGAAAAATAAGAAGAATTTGGATACTTATAAGCATCTTTAGAAATCTTCCTGATTAACTCCCTAACCTTTGGTGAAGGACCATAGTTATTCTCATTAGAAGATAGCCTTAGCTTGCAAGAAACATCTTTTGTACCACTTACATAATTTGGTATCTTAGCTAAGTTACGTAAATACATCATGCTCCTCTATATATTCTCTCTATTTCATCTCTAACAGATATACTTCTATCCTGAACTATCTTAATCTTCCCTTCAAATATCACACCTTGTTGGATTATTATTTCAGGTGTTGTGATATCTCCATAAACTCTACTAGTTGGTAAAAGCATAACTCTAACCTTCGCATCTATATTACCAATCAAAATACCCTCCACAATAACACTCATAGCAGATATATTACTTTTGACCTTACCTTTAACTCCTATAGTTACCTGAGATACCTTCAACATCTCACCTTCAAATTTCCCATCAATCCTAATACTACCATTGACCATAAACCTTCCTTCAAAGAAGGAATTCTCACCTATTACTGTATTATAAACTGTTGTCCTAACATCAGCCATCTTAACCTCCTAAACTCCTACTACCCCTATGTAGTTTCTAAATTCAATTACAAACTTGTACATATCCTTTATAGCATCGATTGCTTCTATATTGTTTATAACTTTATTCTGATCAGAATCAAACTCTATCAAAAAATGTGGTTCTAGTAATATACCATCAGAAGTTGGATTCTCAAGAATACTCTCTAAGAATTCTTGTATCTCCTCAAAAAATTTGTCTATGTTAAACAAAAGCTCTCTAAACCTCTTCCTCCTCAACTTCTGCATCTCAGAGATATAAGCATCACTATCACTTCTACTAATATTTTCAATCAATTCAACATATTTCGAAAACAACATTTGAACTCTCCTAAACTCAGAAAAGAAGTAATCTAGTTTGTGTTGATAAGAAAAAATAACTTTAAGATACTTAGTAGTAAATAAAGGTAAGTATTCTCTCTCGAAAAAATCCATATAACTATTTACATCAACCAATTCCTTGTCACTTATGTGTGGAGATGGAGAAATTTTAGGTATTGTTTCAAGTATATCAAAAGAGATTTCAACCTGCTCGATTTTGTCTTCTCTAGTACTAAATTCATATTTCTTAAGATCTTCTTCAGTAAATGTACCTTCATCTATTTTCTTTAAATCC
Organism: Brevinematales bacterium; assembly: GCA_026415355.1. NCBI lineage: Bacteria > Pseudomonadati > Spirochaetota > Spirochaetia > Brevinematales > Brevinematales bacterium. Next base: position 30,060 of record JAOAHF010000005.1, on the reverse strand, counting down.
TTCATAACTAAAACAAGAGATGCCTTTATACTCTCTTGTCTTCTTGGATCTTTAGCAAGTGCTAGCGCGCTTTCTAACATTTTTTTTATGTTGTTTATTCTTTCACGTATCTTGTAAACATCCATTGTAGATATATTTTATATGGATTCTTAGTAATTTTTCTATTTTGTAAATGGTTGTTTGGAGGTTGCTGTTTTTTGTGCTGTTTTTTTTTAAAGCACATAAGTTAACATAATTTGTATAGACATACAAAGAAATTCAGTAAATTAAAAAAAGTGTCACATTATATTGAGTGATTTATATCAACTAAAATATTGACATAATGTTTTCAAATTTGTATATTTAATTTATGTTAGATGATGGAAAAAGTTGTAGAAAACCAAATTATGCTGGATCTTTTTATCCATCTGAAAAATTTAAACTTGAAGAAATAATTAGAAACTACATAGAAGAATCAGATATACCGAAGGAAGTTGAAGAGAAAAAAATAATAGCAATAATATCGCCACACGCTGGTTATAAGTATTCAGGTATAGTAGCAGCTCACTCTTACAAAGCTATTAGAAATAAAAGCTATGATGTTGCAATAATACTTGCTCCAAGTCATCATTTCTATTTACACTTTTTCATAGTTGATGATAGGAAATATTATCAAACACCACTTGGCCCTCTAAAAGTTAACAAAGATATTACTGAATTTTTAAGAAACAAACAGGGATTTGAAGTATCCTATAAAGTCCAAGATGAAGAACACTCGCTAGAAGTACAACTACCATTTCTGCACTACATATCTGACGGTAAAATTGAAATAGTACCTATACTCTACGGTGAAGAAAACAGAATATTTATGACGACAATGACTGAAGTTCTAGACGAGATTTTCGAAAAATTTAAGGATCTAAAAATACTAATAGTTGTATCAACAGATTTATCACACTACCACCCATACAAAGAAGCATATATCATCGATAATAGATTAATAGAGATACTAAGAGAAAAAGATTTTGAAGCATACATAAGTATGCTAAACCAAAAGAAAATAGAAGCATGTGGTGCAGGCCCTCTCGGAACCTTCTTGTATATGGCAAAAACAAAAAACAAAGAGATAAACGTACTAAAGCTATTAAATTCTGGAGACACTAGCGGTACCAAAGACTATGTTGTAGGCTACCTATCAGCAATAATGTACTAAACTACAAAACTTCTTTGTATATTTTCTCAATACTATCCCTTGAAGGGACATAAGGAGAATTGCTAAGAGAAGTAGTCATATAAGACACAACATCATCAGCCAGATACTTTATGTCTGATTTTTGAACCCCGAAATCCGACAACCTCTTGTTTAGATCAAGATATGAAAGTAAATATTCAATAGCATCAAGTATTGTGTGCATTATAGAAAAGTCGCTATTACCTTTGACTTTTATTCCCATAGCATCTGCTACTTCTCTATATCTATCAACAGCAAAAAGAAAACTATGCTCCACAACTTTTTTAAACACTATTGCTAACCCTTGACCATGAGATATATGGGGGAATCTAGCACTAATAGGATGTTCAAGAGCATGCATAAGCCCTACTCCGCTAATATCTATTGCAAGACCAGAAAGAACAGAAGCAAATTGCATATCTCTTCTAGCTTCTAGATTAGAACCATTATTATAAACTTTGAATATATTGTTAATTATAATCCTTATAGCTTCTCTAGAAAGAGATTGTGTAACAAAATTAGACTTTTTACTCACCATACATTCAATAGCATGAGACAAAGCATCCACAGCAGTAATTCCTGTCAAGTACCTATTCATTGTTAAAGTCATAGATGGTATTATAAGAGCATACTCTGGGTACAAAACATCCATCTTTATAGATCGTTTTTGAATTTTTTGAATATTTGTTAAAACGGCTACTTTATTAACCTCACTACCAGTACCAGCAGTAGTAGGCACAGCAATTATGGGTATGGCCTTTTGAAGTGTTTCTTTGCCTTCAGCATAATCCCAAATGTCAACTCTCGGATTAGACATCTTAAGAGATAATCCTTTTGCACTATCTATTACACTACCACCACCAATCGCAACTATTACATCAAATTCATATGCCTTAACTTGTTCATAAATTCTATCGATAAGCTCAGTAGTAGGATTAGGAGTAATCTCTGATACAATAGTGTATTCTTTGCCAAGTAAATAAAAAAACTTCTCTATTTTCTGATAACCATCTGAAAACTTAAGGTGATTTTTACCAGTAAGCACCAAAAATCTATTATACTTATCAAATGCCTCAACTCCATCGTCTAAACTCGATAAATCAAAAAGTATTTTAGTCTTACTAAAAGAAATAAATTTCATATGTACTATTATCAAGGAAAATAAAAGATAATAACAAATAAGTTGAAAAAAAAAACATCTCTTATTCTAAATAAAGATAATCTCCAGAAGGAGCAAAAAATGGAAACTACAAAACTTTACATCATAATGGAAATCGATAATGTTATATATGACTTTGGAAACTACTACCTAAAAACAGTAGACTATATAGGGTCATTTGTAAACGAAAATTTTGGACTTAACAAAGATGAATTCCTAACATTTTTCATAAAAAAACTAACAACTAAAACATTCATAAACAACGATTACTTATTCATAACTTATGAAGTACTAAAAGAACACTTAAAAAAGCAAATCACTTTCAGCAGTAATAATTCAAAAGTATCGTTTATAAACACACTGCGAATGAAATTCAACCAAGGGCGATTAAAAAATCTTAAGTTTCTCAATGGAGCACTAACACTTCTAAAAAAACTCAAAGATATGGGAATAATCATAATAGGTTTTACAAACTCTCCATCAAGAGTCACAAAACAAAGAATAAAATTACTTGATATAGACAGGTACTTTGATACTATATATGCACTTCAAGATAACTTTCTAAATCAAAACGAAAACAATGAAGATTTTGAAGATACTTCAGTAGCAAGCATATGGTACCAAGCAATTTGTAATAATGTATCTTCTCTAATATGTGATATTATGGAATTTCCACCAACATACCAGAAACCATCAAAAAGAGGATTACAGAGAATAATAGAAGAAGAAAAGATACCAACTACAAACTTGATAGTCTTCGGAAATTCAGTAGAAAATGACATACTTCCAGCCAAAATGTTAAATCTAAAAACCATACTTTTTAACACCAAGATCAAAATACAGAATAGAAACATAATATCAAAGTTTTTAAAGGAAATGAACGCAAAAAGCTTAAGAAAAATCCTTAACTTACCTAAAAATGAAAAACTATTAAAGCAAATAGACAAACTAATAACAGTAACATCTCTATCAGACTTATTATACTTCGTTGAGAACATAAGAGTAAAAACATAATTATTCAAAAAGTCTATACAACTCCGGCTGTATAGGAGGTACATCTATGCCTATACTCTTTTTAGATTTAACCTCAAAACTAACATAAGGTTCAAAAAAAGCAAAGTTTCTAACTTCATCCTTATACAACCTAATACCCCCGCTTAACGAAGCAATCCAATCATAAAGATCTCTTAAAATAGATATCGTAACCCCCGTGTTTTTGAAGAGCGTTCTTCTAAGGGCATTTATATCAAAAATATTTATAGCATCAACTATATCCTGAATAATATTAACCTGGGGTACATTGTATCTTAAAGCATACTCGGGAACATATCTGAAAATCTTGTTGTTAACTATACTAGTTGATAAAGCAAAACTCCAATTTTCATCAATATTCCCCCCAATAGAAAAAGAAAGAGAAAAACGATTATTTATTGGATTAACGTAGTCAAAGAAAAGTTGATAATTTATGTTAATGAAATTTACTTTTTTTATAAGATACAGTAATGATAAATCCCTAACAGATAAACCACCCGACATACCAACACCTACAGGATCAAACACCACAATATCGTTAGAAAGCTTTACTCTATAAGAAATACTATAATTAAACAAAGGACCAAAAGAAATATTTACACCTATAGGGTTGGAAATCTTATTAGTCCAATAACTTTTATCCTCTTTGTACTTAATCTCACTCTTCAGGTAAAGTAAATTATAAGACAAAGCTGTGGAAAGTATAACAGAAGAAAAACCAACGAAATTTAGAAGAGAATTCGAAAGCACGGTTAAATCTAAAAACCTAAAATAAACGCTACCAGATAAATTATGAGCAATTACATTATCAACATAAGGATCCTCTTCTGGAGATAAAAACTTTGGTAATGTAAGTCTGTAAGATACATTATGAGATACAGAAACTCTAGGTTCAAAAAAAACAAAAGTACCTTTAAAAAATCCGTCGGACAAACTCGCAGAGCTTGATATACCCAGTGTAGCCGAAGAATTAAGATCATCTTGTTTTTTTCTATTTATGTTATCCGTCCTAGTCCATATATTATTATTTCTTATCCCTGTCGAAGAACTTATCGAAAGTACGTTATTAAAAAGTCCTAATAAAGCAGATATGTTGACTAACTCAGTATGAGTAAAAGTATCTTCTATCGGTGTTCCATCCTCTACCTTATAAACAGAATTAGGTACAACAGAAACAGAAGCAGACGGAGAAACACTAAACTGAAGCCACTTAAAACTAGAAATATTTGTCATAAACTTCGCAGAATATCCATACTGTACCAAATTAGTTGTACCGCTAATACCCACAAAATTAGAACCTAAATTAGTGTTATTAGTAAGATCTGTTATGCTAACAAAACGAATAAGATTAGTGCTGACAAAAAAATTAGTAGAGATGTTTGTAATAATACTAATCACATAGTTTGTATTGCTTCCAACACGGTTTGTAATAAAATTTGTTAAGTACATCGTTTGTACAACAATTAGATTTGTATTAAAGTAGTTAGTTCCTATCACAAATTCATTTGTAGTATATTTCGAGAATATTCTAGGCTGAGTAACATTATCCTTTAAAGAAACATTAGTATAACTCTTCTCATATGTATACGAAATAAAATTACCAAGATTAGCCGAATAATACAAATATGGTCCCGATAACCTCTGTAAATCATACCTGTAATAATCATTTTCATACTTATTAGTCTTATTTTTCACTATAACAACACCAAAACTATTAGTATTAGTAATACTATAACCAGATCTAAGTTGATAAACCCAATCGATACCTAAATTCAAAGACGATATACCATATTGATAAGATATTTTCAAATTTCTTGATACACTCTGCTTAGGACCAGGAAGAGACCAAAATAGGTTCTCATTAGGAAAAATAAATCTTCTAACATCAAACCTCTCACGACGTGATGAAAACTTTGAAGGTAAAAACGGATCATTTAAATTTTCAGTTGAAAAACTCACTGAAGTACCACTAACGCTATAGTTAAGCTTAAGGTTATAATACCATCCAAACGTTCTGTACTCCCTATAATCATTTTTTCCATACTGATCTATGAAATTAACTATGTAACTTCCCTTCTGTTCATACTTTTTGTCATACTCAAGATCAACTATAAGATTCACATTCAAGTTCGATAACAAAGGTATACTAGGTACTTCAAAACCTAAGTATTCTCCAAGTTTCTCATAGTGATCAAACTTCACTTTGAGTCTCGGAAAAAATCTCTCACCCCACCAGTTCCTAGGATAGAATGTGTTCTGGATGTAAAAACCTATACTTCTTTCAACACCAAAATCTGTAAATATATCTGTATACCTATAAAACTCTAGATAAGTAGGAAAATAAAGAAAAGACCCAACACCAACACTATAGGAATTATTAACAGATAACAGATAATCTCCTCTATAATACCAAACTCTAAAAGCACTAACCTTATATGTAGGAAAAAGCAAATCACTCTTTGTGAAAAACACATTCTCAAAAAAATACCTATTACTATCCAACTGCTTCATGATATCAGCATAGTAAAATTGATCATCAAGCTTTGTTCTAGCTTCATAAAGAGATATCTTACCAGTACTTAGATCGTAAAAGAACTTTTCTCCTTCAAACAAATCTTTACCACTAACAAACCTAACATCACCTTCACCTACTATCTCTCTCACAGTATTGTCAATAAGAAAGACAGTAATAGACTTGCACTTGAGTTTTTTATCCTGATAGACAGCATTTACACCACCTCTGAAAAATATTATTGAAACATTACTCTTTGAAGAAACCTCAATACTATCAAAACTTCTTACAACAACATATTTATTCAAATCCACATTACTTATATCAATAATGTCATACGACTTTGAATACAAAATCCCTGGATACAAAACTTCTGCGTTTGCTTGAACATTCAAGCTTGAATTAGAAACTACATTAGTAAGTAAATTAGCGAAACCATCCAAACGATAAAAAATCAGTAATTTAAGTATTAAAAATACTAACAAAATAAATCGCATAAATCTCAGAAATTATCAAAAAACTAGCCACTCTCATTCAATTTATAAAGTAACTGAATCTCTCTCAACAATAGTCTAGGTTAGAAGTAAATGTCTGTATTATTCTAGGATTTCTTGAAGTGTTTTGTTTTCTAAAACAAGTTAACATAATTTTGACTCTCTCACAATAATTGCAAAACAACTATATACATTTTATTTTTATCAAGTAAATAGACAAAAGGTAAGAAACAGAGTTAAAATATTATGTATGAGAAGAGTTCTGGGAGGGGTATTTATATTCTTAATACTTTCAACTATGCTAACATATGCCTACTATCCCTTCCTATTAGGGTTTGATAACATTTTGTCTTCTATATTAAGAAGGATAGTCTATAATGTAAGGGTATTAGCAGGTGAAGAGAATACTCTCATCTGCATGGGGTTATTGATACTTGTTTTTATTCCTCTACTTTTCAAAAAACCCTTTTACTATTTTTTCAAGAATCTTCTGGGTGTAGAACTAATAACAATAAGTTGGTTAGGGATATATGGTATCTCAAACTCAAATAGCAAACCCTACATTATAGGGATGATACCCTATGATATATCAAATATACTCCTAACTTCATTTGGAATAACACTCTCTTACATTATTCTCTACTTATTATTCATAGTTGGAATTCTTCTAACCTTAACCTCCTACAAAAGCTTATCTAAGATATTATCTCTATTTCTAGCAGGAACAATCACAACCTTACAAAGAACCTATGAATTTCTAAAATCAATCTTCGAATATACGGAAACTCCGGATTTCGAAACCTCAGTAAGTAAAAACTCATCATCAAAAACCTCCTACTCTTCTAAAAACACATCATACAGGACAAACACTACAAGAAACAAAAATGAAAAGTTTATTGAGATAACAGAAATAGATGACGAAATGGAAAACTTCAAAGACTATAAACCCTTTAGTACTTTCAAAAATAGTCTAGACAACTTAGAAATAAACTCATACAATAAATACCAACACTATCAAAAACCTAAATACCTTCTAAATAACCAAGAAAAACTAGTCATAAGGGATGTAGAGATAATATCAACCAATACAAATCAAGATGAAGACCTTGAAGATACAATAAACACATATAACAATAAATACCATGAAAACAACTTCAAAGACATCATAGACGACATATCTGATGTTGAAGAAAATAACACAAAAGATAAATATTCTAAACAATCTACAACTTCAATGAAAGAGATATTCGAAGAAGGATTATTTACAGGTAACTATCCCCCACCCATTGAACTACTTGACAAGCCTGAAATAGATACTATAAATAGTTTAGAAATTCAGAGAGAAATAGAAGAAACAAAAAAGACAATAAAAGATACATTCAATGAATTTAAAATAGAGGCAGACATAGAAGGAGTTGTCAGAGGACCTGTTGTTACAATGTACGAAGTCAGACCTAAACCTGGAACAAAAATAACAAAAATAGTTAATATCTCTGACAACTTGGCACTAAATCTAGCTACATCTAGAGTTAGAATTGTTTATCCTATTCCTGGCAAATCTGTAATAGGCGTCGAGATACCTAATAAAGTTAGAAGAACAGTGAAAATCAGAGAAGTCTTGGAAAGCAAAGACTACAAAGAAACAAAAGCTAAACTCCCACTAATTATAGGAGTCGATATACACGGTAAACCTGTAGTAGAAGACCTAACTCAAATGCCACATTTACTCATAGCAGGATCAACAGGATCTGGTAAAAGTGTTTACGTTAATTCAATAATAGCAGGATTGCTATTCAACAAAAGACCAGACGAACTTAAATTTATAATGATTGATCTTAAGATAGTTGAACTCAAGATCTACAACGGTATACCCCATTTGCTTACCCCTGTCATAACAACACCATCTTTAGCTAAAGCAGTTTTAGAATGGCTTGTTGATGAAATGCAGTACAGATACAAAAAACTTGAATACCTAGGAAGCAGAGATATAGTGCAATATAATCTAAAAGTTAGTAAATTAAATGACGAAAGCTTAGAAAAATTACCCTACATAGTTTTAATAATAGACGAATATGCCGATCTAATGATGACATCACCAAAAGAAACAGAAGATTACATAACACGTCTTGCCGCAATGTCAAGAGCAGTTGGTATACACCTAATAATAGCAACACAAAGACCATCAGTCGATGTAGTTACAGGACTTATAAAAGCGAACTTTCCTGCAAGAGTTGCTTTTAGAGTTGCATCAAAAGTCGATTCAAGAACAATACTAGATACAATAGGAGCAGAAAAACTCCTAGGTAAAGGAGATCTCCTATTCACAAGTCCATCACATCCATCACTCCTTAGAGTACAAGGATGCTACATATCTAATGAAGAAGTCGAAAGAGTTGTAAACTATCTAATCCAACAAGATACTCCAAACTATGTTGACTTATCATCATTTCTTGAGATCACAAGCAAAGACGAAGAGTTAGAAGATTATGATGGAGAAGAATTTTCAGATGAACTTTACAATGAAGCTATCAAAATAGTTGTAAGAGAGAAAAAGGCTTCTGCCTCTTATTTACAGAGAAGGCTGAGAATAGGATATAACCGCGCTGCTAGAATGATAGAACGTATGGAGGAAGAAGGTATAGTCGGACCACAGCAAGGTAGTAAGCCTAGAGAAATATTCGTCGATGAATCTTATTTAGAAAGATTAGAATGATAATCTATAACTACCTAAAGTAAAAAATTCTATTAAATTTTAAACATCTTTACAATCTTTTCTACTTTGTTCTAAAACCATTCTCTGTCAAGTATCTTTTTCTTCAAGTAATCTTTCTCTTTTGAAACTTGATTTCTATCAGGAATACTAGGTACAACAAAACCTAGATCACCTATTATGTCCTTATAGCCTTTTAGAATAGTAGGTTTGACAAGTTTACCATTCAAAGTAATTGTCTTTTTCTTTTTATCAACTTTAACTTCACTTTTAGTAGTCAGGGGAAAAGATAAAAAATACCTATCACCTTTGTAGTCATCAGTATATATGAAAACAATTTCCAGCTTCCTTCGGATACTTCTTGGAGATATAGAATAAACCTCAAAATACTCAGAATTTTTAATTTCTACATCTAAATACTCTTCTTTACCAAACTTAAGAGATGCTTTTATGTCTCTAATATCTCTCGGCAGATTAGGTGAGAATATTATTTTATTCTGAGATAATCTAGGATTGAAACCAATAAATCCCTGATACCAAGCACGATTAATTTCTGCAACGCTCCAAGCCTGAGAGTAAGTACCAGACAATTTTATTCTACCATTTTGCTGAGGTATCGCATCAATAAGCTCACTTAAAGTTCCAACATGACCTTCATTTATAACTTGGTTTAATGTATTTGTGAATAAAGAATAGGCAAGATCTTTATATCCAAACTTAAGTAATGATAATATCACAAATCCAGTATTCCAAACCCAAACAGTCCCATTGTGATAAGCAGAATCCTTATGATATAGATCCCATCTCTCATGCCAAGGGTGAAAAAACTCATCATTCTGCGAAAGAGATGCTATACCATAAGGATATAGAAGTTCAACAACAGCATTTCTTAAAATATATGCTTCTCTATCTTCTCCAACTATACTAGCATCAAATGGTACAGTTATCGTCATAAGCATATTAGGCCTAACCTTGAAGTCTTTAAATCCATCACTCCTAACCCTATCAGCAATTTTCTTATTTACATCATCCCAAAAGACTTTTACAAAATTCTCTTTTGCCTTTTTATAAAGCTCAGACCATTTTCTAGAAGATTCCCCATCTCCTACATAACTAGCCATAAAAACTCCAACTTCAAGAGAAGTTATCCAAAGAGATTGTACTTCAACAGCTCTATTACCTCTTGGTGACCAAGCTTCTTTGCCTTCTATTCTCGCATCCATCCAAGTATCAGCATCATCATGTGTTAAGAGTCCATCACTATCAACAAAATTTTCAATTGCACCTTCTATAGCTAGTTTTACAACAGGATAAATTTCTTTCAAGAATTCTAAATCACCAGAATAATTAACATAATTCATAATTTCTCTTATAAACCAAGGAGTCCCATCAGCAGTATTGTATTGCACTGAAGTTTCACTCGATACTAAATTTGGTACCCTTCCATATGTCTTTGATTTAACAATACTTTCCCTTATAACATACTTACCCTCATTCTCCTTGAGTGTTTTGGATTTCGAAATAAGCTCACCTTTTGAAGAAAATGTTTTACTAAACATATATCCTGGTACTGTTATAAGCAACCTATTACTTAACTTCCTTAAACCTATAAACTTACTTATGTTTTTTATATCTTGTAATACTTGTCTTAGAAATTCTTCATCATCAGAAATTATCTCAATAGAAAGATTACCTTTGTCCTGAAAGTTCGCAAAATTGAGAATTACATCTTTAGCTTCAGCAAAATTTCCATTAACTAAGCTACATCCAGCAAGAGAAATAAAAGTATCTCTCCCCCAGTTATTCTTAAACCATGGTAATCCAGCCCATATTCCCTTACCAAACTCCTCAACCACAAATCCATCACCTGAATAAAGAGACCAGTATAGAGGTTTGTCTATAATATCTTTTAGATCAGTCTCAAACCTAGATCCTAAAACCCTATTAGCTATCTCTCTCTTATAACTATCTAAAAACACCTGAATATCTGAAATTACATTACTAGCATTTCTAATACCTTCTAACTCATTAGTAGAAAAAACTACCACATACGATACCTTATTAACGCTATCCTTACTTACAATCAAGCCTGAATTCCCAAACGTAGGAGATACTTTAACCTCTTTCAATATATTGGTTGGATCTTGAATTAACTCCACATCTTTATCAGAATTTATAATAGCAAAAGAAGGTACTGCTGAACCCTTTACCTTCGTGTTTTCAACAACAATAGTTCTTTCATCTAGTTTTCTAACACTAACATCTTTTTTGAACCAATTGAGTAAAGCAATTATACCCAACCTTGATGGACTTTGAGACTCAATCTGTATTACTACATATTGTTTATTCTGTATCACATACATCCTTTCAAGATGATTTTGATACAAAACTTCAAAGTAAGAAGGATACAAAAATATTTTATCTGCTTCTCTTCGGTTAAGGGGTTTATCATTCTGAACAGAAATAAAATCTCTAAATATAACAGTATTTCTTACCTTATATCCTTCACCACCAGCATATGAAAACGTTTTGTTTTCATAATATCCATCCAACCTATCGTAAAATACAAAACTTCTAATATCACCTTTTTTCAATTCTACCTTACTAACATCAAAAAAATTACCATAACCAAACAGTTGCTGATAAAGCATAAAAAAGAGTATAACAAAATTAACAACCAAAAAGTAAAATATACCATCCTTCATAATATCTAACCCCTATTTTAGGATAAAAGAAATTGCATATTACTGTCTACCTTTTTCTAAAAGCAAATAAAATTAACGATACCCCTATGTTTTTCAGTCAAAAACTTTACAAATTACTAAGCATGTCAGTATAAACTTGTAGAAATGGTACAAACTCATTAATAAATATCCTTGGAGTATGGCTAGAGAAACAATACTAATCATAGATGATGAAGAACAAGTAAGAGAAGGGCTCAAAACTATTTTTGAACTTGAAGGATACAACGTTATAACTTCAACCGATGGGACAGATGGAATAAGAAAGATAAACACAGAGAAAGTTGATCTCATAATACTCGATCTTAAGATGCCTAATATGAATGGTTATGAGTTTTTGAAAACTGTATCAAACACAGATCCATACTTACCAGTTATAATTTTAACAGCCTACGGATCTGTTGAAGAAGCAGTAAATCTAACAAAACAAGGAGCATTTGATTACTTTATAAAGCCACCGGATATCGATAAACTTCTAGTATCTATTGGCAAAGCACTAGATATAAGAAAAAGTTTGATAGAGAAAAATAAGCAAAAACCTTTCTTACCAAAAGATTTCCTTGACGCTATAATAGGAGAAAGTGAAGACATAAAACAAATAAAAGATCTTATAAGAAGAGTTGCATCAACCGATGCAACAGTTTTAATAACAGGTGAATCAGGAACAGGTAAAGAACTAGTGGCAAACGCAATACATGCATTAAGCCCCCGTAGAGAAGGTCCATTTGTTAAAGTAAACTGTGGTAGCATTCCTGAAACACTTCTTGAAGCAGAACTCTTTGGACACGAAAAAGGAGCATTCACGGGAGCAATAAACCGCAGGAAAGGAAGATTTGAACTAGCCAATGGAGGTACAATATTCTTAGACGAAATAGGAGAAATATCACCCAAATTACAAGTAGCATTACTCAGAGTACTTCAAGAAAAAGAATTTCAAAGAGTCGGTGGAGAAGAAGATATAAAAGTAGATGTTAGAATAATAGCAGCTACAAACAAAAATCTAGAAGAAGAAGTCAAAAAAGGATCATTTAGAGAAGATTTGTTCTACAGGATAAATACAATAAACATACATATCACACCATTAAGACAAAGAAAAGTCGATATACCAATCCTCTCAAACTATTTCTTAAAACTTTATTCCAATATCTACAAAAAGTCAATAAATAGCATTTCAAAGGAATTGATGGACATACTACTAGAATATCCATGGTACGGTAATGTTAGAGAGTTACAAAATTTTATTGAAAGTTCTGTTATAATATGCAATAAAGATCACTTATCAGTTGACTGTATACCACTTCACTATAAAACAAAACTCTTACCCCCTAAGGTATCTAACCCCGTAAAGATAACAGAAAAAACACAGTATACAATAGACGACAAAAAACCAATTCTCGTAATAGAATTAGGTAACAAACTTGATGATATTGAAAAAAAAGTTATAGAAGAAACACTAAAACTAGTCAATGGAAACAAATCGAGAGCATCAAGAATACTAGGTATAACGAGAAAAACACTACTTTCAAAAATGGATAAATATGGTTTAGACCGAAGGAATAATAGTCTTTAGCACACCAGCAACTTCTTTACAAGTTTTAAACTCAATTCTACTATTCTTCTCAACATAATCCCTAGCTTCTTCAGTAAGTGGAGCAGATGATATTATAAATACTCTATCACAATCATTTTCCGTGGCTTTTTGATTGATATCAACTATTGCTATCTTACCTATTTCATTTGTACCCCATCTTCTAACAGCAACATAATACTTATCAACTTCCTTATGTCTTGAGCATATAAAATCAATTCCTTCAGCTTCAGCAAAAACATCAGTATCCAACTTCCTAAGTATACTAAATCCTAGCGCCTTTACAAGTTCTTCTGATATACTAGTAAACGTATTACTATCTAAACGATTTGTAAACATATCACATATATCTTCTTCATCCTCAACAGACAACCCTCCTCTACCAGAACTCAGAAATTCTTCAACTTTTTTGTTGTGTATTTTCATCTCTTCTTGAACTTGTTTTATTATTTCAATAACGTTTAACTTCTCTCTTTTTTCTCTCCTTAACACAAAAGCATCTACAATTTCTCGTGGTCTAAGAGATGAATTTATCCAAGAATTAACATAGTTTTCTATCTCTTTTATAGGTCTGAGATCATACGGTTTCATCTCTTTCTTAAGGTTTGTATTTCTAATAGCTTCATCAATAAATGGAGACAAAGAATTTATAACAGCATCACTTATATTATACTCTTTGAGCATCGATAACATTTCCTTTGCACTCTCATATCTAGAGAAGAAAAGATACGTCATAAAAATTCCAAATCCAATCTCTCGTATAACACTATCCATACCCTTCGACGTAGCAAAAGTCAGAAACTGATCCCAGTACTTCATTGCCTCATTAAAGTTTTTCATCGCTATATGAGAGTAAGTTATTATTTTATACGCTAAGTAAATAACCTGATCAGGAATTCCTTCCTCTGTAAGTATTGAAGAAACTACATCAACGGCTCTCCTATAACCACCCAGTTTATGTAACGTAAATCCTAATACTATACGAGTTTTCACATTCTTTGAAAACGCCGCTTTTTCAGCAAGTTCAATAGCATCACCATACTTACCCAACTCAAGCTTAGTAATAGCATAATCAGTTAAAAACAATGGATCCTTTGAGTAAAAAGGTAATGCCCTTTGACCAAAAGTATCAGCAAGTTGGAAATTCTCCTCTTCAAATAGAACCTTGAAAAGACTAAAGTTAACATCCTTATCAGCAGGAAGAAAATAAGAAGCATAGTAAAGATAATAAAATGCTTCACGAATTTTCTTTTCATTCAAAAACAAAATACCTATATCCTTTAAAACTTCACCTTTACTAGTAATAGATGGATAAGTATCTTTTTCAACTAATTTTAGATAATAACCTATAGCCTCAAGATTATTTTTAAGATGCTTATTTATCTCTGCAAGCTCGTATATAACTCTAGTATCATCTTTATTTTTCTGATACATTCTTAAAAGCCTCTTTAAAGCTTCCTCATAATTACCCTTACTCTTAAGATCAGTTATTACCTTATATTGGTCTTTAAAAAGAGAACTTACAACAAAATAAGCAATTACTGCTATTACCAATGCTATTTCTAATGCTATTAGAAACTCCATCTTAGATAATTTTCGTAACTAATTACAAGAGACATTAATAATTTGATTAATACACAGATAAAAATTCAAGAATAAATCAATAATTTCATTACATGATGAAAACGGGCAGGAAGGGGGAAACCTGCCCGGGAAGGAGGTGTGGAAAGTTCTTAATTGCTACTATTAATATAGTATTTTCTTCTAAAAAATCAAGTTTTGAAAAGTCAAGTTTAAATTACCACAAATCCCAAACGGGATATTTCAATTTCTACCTTTACAAACAGTTCAACTTTGGAAATTAACAAATGCTTTCATACAGAATTTTGTGTATGGAAAGAGTTTTGAGCGGAATGAGACCGACTGGATATTTACACTTAGGCAACTATGTTGGTGCATTGAAACAGTGGGTTGAACTTCAAGACAAATACGAATGTTTCTATATGGTTGCAAACTTACACGCTATGACGACAGATTTTGACAAAAATATTAATCTCAAAGAGTTAACATTAGAAATGGTAATAGACTGGTTATCCGCAGGTATTGATCCAAACAAAAGCGTAATATTCGTACAATCAATGGTACCAGAACACTCCGAACTCTTCACACTACTTTCTATGATAACCCCCCTAGGATGGCTTGAAAGAAATCCTACTTACAAAGATGCAAAAGAAAACATTAGAGACAAAGATCTGAATAACATAGGTTTCCTGGCATACCCAGTACTCCAAGCTGCAGATATCATCATATACAAGGCAACAAGAGTCCCTGTAGGAAAAGATCAATTACCACACTTAGAAATAACTAGAGAAATCATTAGAAGATTTAATTATCTATTTGGAGAGCTATTTCCAGAACCCCAACCAATACTAGGAGAAGTAACTCATGTCTATGGAATAGACGGTAGAAAAATGAGCAAAAGTTACAATAATGCAATATACATAAAAGATAACCAAGACGAAATATACAAAAAGGTCAAAATGATGGTAACAGATACTGGAAGAATAAAAAGAACAGATCCAGGAAACCCAGATAACTGTAAAACATTTCCTCTTTACAAGGTGTTTTATCCCGAAATAGTAGAAACTGTTATTGAAGAATGCATAGGTGCTCAAATAGGATGCGTAGAATGTAAAGATAGAATTGCTAAAAAGATTGTTGAATACTTAGCTCCAGTAAAGGAAAAAAGAAAATATTACGAAAAGAATATAGATGAAGTCATTGACATACTTAAAGAAGGATCTAAAAAGGCACGAGAAGTAGCATCAAAAACGTTACAAGAAGTTAAAGAAGCAATGAAATTATCTATATAGTTAGTGTACTTGGTAAACACAATCAAATTAAGTTTTTATAAGGAGGTTCTTATGAAAGTACTTGTAGCAGGAGGAGCCGGATACATAGGCTCACATGTATGCAAAATGCTCTTAAAGAAAGGTTATGATGTTATAATTTATGACAATCTTTCACATGGATATGAATTTCTAGCTAAGTATGGTAAGTTTATTATAGGTGACATTGGTGACAGAAAACAACTAGAAATAGTGTTCAAAAACTACAAACCAGATGTTGTAATGCATTTTTGTGCTTATATTGAAGTTGGCGAATCAGTACAAAACCCAAGAAAGTATTATGAAAATAATCTTTGCAACACATTAAATCTTATCCATACTATGCTTGATAACGGAATAAATAAAATTATATTCTCATCAACAGCTGCTGTATATGGAATGCCAGAAAATGTACCAATTGATGAAGAAGAACCAAAGAATCCCATAAACCCTTACGGTAGAACTAAATGGATGGTAGAACAAGTGTTAAAGGATTATTCTGATACACACTCTCTCAAATATGTAGCTTTCAGGTATTTTAATGCAGCAGGTGCAGATCCTGAAGGAGAAATAGGAGAATGTCATGAACCAGAAACTCACCTTATACCACTAGTGCTCGATGCAGCAATGGGTATAAGAAAATCAATAAAAATATTTGGAACTGACTACCCCACACCAGATGGTACTTGCATAAGAGATTACATACATGTAAATGATCTTGCATCAGCTCACATAAAAGGTGTTGAATACTTAATGGAAGGAAATAATTCTAACTATTTCAACCTAGGAAATGGAAAAGGATTCAGTGTAAGAGAAATAATCAACACTGTCAAAAACGTTACAAAAAAAGATTTCGCAGTTGAAGAAGTTGAAAGAAGACCGGGAGATCCAGCAATACTCATAGCTAAGAGCAATAAAGCAAAAAACATTCTAAAATGGGAGCCAGAATTCGGTATCGAAGATATAATATCTCACGCTTGGAAATGGCACCAAAAAATAAAAAAATCAGCTTAACCCCAAGCCTCCGCCTTAAATCTTGATTTATCTACTCTAAGCTCATTGATTACAACGTTTTCAATTTCCTTCACAAAAGCAGTATTACCACAAGCATAGAATATATCTTCTTCTCCAGTAACATTATCAAGAATTAAATCTCTAGTTATTCTACCTTTTAAACCTTTCCAATCATCGCCATCATACCTTGTTACAGTTATAAAACCTTTGAAATTAGGATTTCTTAGCATTTCTTTTATATCTTTTTCATATATGAAATCTTTTGGAGTTTTGAAGCTATAAAATAAAGTAACCTTTACATGTGGCATCTTGTCATAGATATATTTCATAGCAGACCTAACAGGTGCAATTCCACTACCCGCAGCAAATAAAACTACACTCTTTATACTATTTTCATTTCCACTAAATATACTATGTCCAAAAGGACCTGCAACAAATAATTTGGAGGCTTCATTAATTATCGAAGGATCATGTATCTTAGTTGTAAAATACCCACCCTCAACTAGCTTTATAGTTATTCCTATAAGACCATCTTTGCTAGTTTCAGTAGGAGATGTTGATATCGAATACGCTCTTCTCTTTTTCTTATCTTCGTAATCCTCAGGCAAAGCAGTCATAACAAAATGACCAGGTTCATAATTAAATTCATCTATACTGAAATAAAAACTTTTGACACCTTCTGCTTCAGTAACTATCTTTTTTATCTCAACTATTCCTTGGAATAGTTTTTTAGCACCTACCATAAAACCTCCTAAACAATTCCTACTAATAATATACAAATTAGCATACAAAAGTCAAAATTATTAGAATCAAGCTTTCAAAAGATCGACGTAAAAATTATCTAATTAAATTTGAATAAAAATACTCCAAACATAGAAAATTAAACTTGAACGGGGATATTTTATGGAAATAGGAGGAATTTTTGATTATCTAGCAAAAGGCGGTATAATGATGATATTTATTCTAATTGCTTCTATTATAGGAGTAGCTATATCTATAGAAAGATACTTTTTTCTCACAAATCTGAGAAGATCAACAAAAAAACTCTTTAGCCTAGCAAAGGATAAAATAAACAAAGGCAATCTAAGAGACATAATAGCAATATGTGATGCTGAAAAGTCAGTCGCTTCAAACATACTCAAAACAGCAGTTGATGTCTACCTAAAAGGATCTTCTAGAGAGGATATTGAAAATTCAATACAAGATATAGCAAAAATAGAACTACCTGTTGTTAACAGATACCTATACTTACTTGGAACTATGGTAACAGTATCTCCGATGCTTGGGCTTCTTGGAACAGTACTAGGTATGATAAAGGCAACATCAGTATTAGCAGAAAAAGGCCTAGCATCACCTTCAGAACTCTTAACAGGTATCGCTGAAGCGTTAATAACAACTGCAGCAGGACTTATAGTCGCAATACCTCTCCTAATACTATACAATTACCTAGTAAATAAATCCCAAGAAATAATCGAAGAGATTGAAGCAAATGTTACAGAAATATTACTACTAATGTCATCAAATAAGACCATATGGTAGAATGAACATAAGAAACTATATAAAGTCATCTATAATCCTATCAGGTTTTACGTTTGTTATTATACTGATAGTACTATACTTCCTAACTGTGTTTTTAAACCAAAACCTTAGTCCACAATCATTTGAAAAATATCTAGTATTATTTGGAATACCGTTATATGTTATTTCACTATCATCCGGACTCATAATAGCATATATTTATTTCTTTAAGTACAGAAAATTTTTAAAAGAGTATCACGAAAGATATAAAGTTATAGTTTCAAAAGTTTTTGGAGATTTAGAGAGTAGAAAAACTTCACTCTTAGAAAATCTACTCAAGGGAACACATAAAGACGAATCTGGAATATTTTCCGTATTACCTGAAGATGATGAATTTGGTGATTTTGGTAGGATGATAAATATCATGTTATCAAATGTTTATCATCAAGATATTGAAAAAAGCAGACTTTTATCATATCAAAAAGAAGTCATAAGTAAGTTAATAAGTTTCGTTGACATACCAATAATAATACTTAGAAAAATACATCAAAAAAAACCATCAGTAATAGTGGCAAATCTCAATCTTGAATTTCTCAAAGCCATAAAAACAGAAAATGTTGTGAAACTAGCAGTAAAACTCATGGATCGTTTTAAAATAAAACAACATCCTGATAAATACTTATACGATACAATATTTGACATTATAAGGTCAAGAAACTCCGAAGACATAGAAGAGATATTCACAGGACAAGAAATAGGAATAGAAGAGTTTTTAGTTGAGGTTGATTGGTTTCTACATCCAGTTGACGACAGAAGTAAAAAAATAATATCAGTACTAAAAGAACTAGTAAGAGGAAGTGATCTAACTGATTTAGATATAAACACTGTACTCGACATCTTAAACTATTCCGAATACAGAAAGAGATATGGCCTACCAGAAGCTCTTTCAAAAACGGATATACTCCAAGAAACCCAAGGATTAATACCTACAGTAGTACCAGAAGATGAATCAAGTTTTATAAAAACAAAGCAAATATCCTTCTATAGAGAAGGACTTACACTAGAAAACTTTAAATTCTCATTGGCAAACAACGAAGTAATATTCAACTCTACCATAAAAATATTTCCTGCAACAAGTAAACATTTCTCACCAGAAAAAATGCTTATAATACAGTTTATAGAAATAAAAACACTACATACATCCTAACTCCTATGATATGAACCTAAAGACATTTTTCTTATAAGCTCAACAAAATCTGTTTCCTTGGCTTTCTTTAGTATATCACCTAATCTTATACTACCCAAATAATCTCTTATATTTTTACCCAAACCAGCCCAAATATCAACTAATATACAATCTTCAACTATAGGACACTTCTTTTTCGAGTTAGGATTCAAACACCAAACCGGAATAATCTTACTATCAGCAGATTCTACTATTTCAAGTAAGGTAATATCTTCAAATCCATTCTTTAGGATATATCCACCTTTAACACCTCTTATACTTTTGACAATATTAGCTTTTCTGAATCTTATGAATATTTGTTCTATATACCTCAACGGTATATTTTGGTAATTAGCAATTTCGCTTAAGGACACAGGCCATTTATCCTTATTAAGCCCCATATATATTATAGCCCTCAAGCCATACAAAACCCTGGTAGAAATCTTTATCATAAATGCTCTCCTAATATACTATAATTTTAATAGAGTATTAACCTATAGTCAATTTGTAGAAAATTAAGATTAACACTTTGCAAATAAATCCTATAAAATATTTTCATTAGCAATTTCAAGTAGATATTTACCATAGTTTGTCTTTTCTAACCTTTTAGCTAGATCAACAAGCTGCTCTCTATTAATAAACCCCTTCCTGTATGCTATCTCCTCAATACATCCTACATACATAGACTGCCTTTTTTGGATTGTCTCAATAAAATTTGATGCTTCTAGAAGACCATCATGGGTTCCAGCATCAAACCACGCAAATCCCCTACCAAAAAGTAAAACATTTAACTTTCCTCTTTCTAAATAAACTTTATTCACATCAGTAATCTCTAATTCTCCTCTAGCAGAAGGCTTTAAAGATTTTGCTATATTTACAACATCATTATCATAAAAATAAAGACCAGGGATAGCATAATGAGATCTAGGCTTTTGGGGTTTTTCTTCTATTGATAAAGGTTTACCATCTTTGTCAACTTCTATAACCCCATATGCACTCGGATCCTTAACAAAATAACCAAATACTGTAGCTCCATCTAAACTATTAGCCTTTTCTAGCATAACTGAAAAACCTTGACCGAAAAATATATTGTCACCCAAAACCAAACATACATTATCTCCACCTATAAAATCTTCTCCTATTATAAAAGCCTCTGCTATACCTCTTGGTTTTTCTTGAACTTTATATTTTACAGAAACTCCTATAAAACTACCATCCTCAAAAAGTCTCTTGTACAAGTCTATAAACTCAGGATTAGATATTATCAATATATCTCTTATGCCTGAAAGAAGTAAAACTGAAAGTGAATAATATATCATAGGTTTATCATAAATAGGTAACAGCTGTTTACTAACAGCTTTCGTCACAGGATACAACCTTGTACCACTACCACCAGCTAAAACTATACCCTTCCTCATACAAGTCTAACCTCTTATAACTAAAAACCAAGATAAAAACAATTTAAAACTCTTATCAAAATCTATATTTCAACTCTTTTCGTTATTATCTTCCACTTATCATCAAACTTCTTAAGTAGATAAATCACTTTTCTATTAGCATTATAAACCCTAATTCCTTCCTTAGTCTGATAAG
The DNA here is from genome assembly GCA_026415355.1 of Brevinematales bacterium. Taxonomy (NCBI): domain Bacteria; kingdom Pseudomonadati; phylum Spirochaetota; class Spirochaetia; order Brevinematales; species Brevinematales bacterium. Next base: position 8,376 of record JAOAHF010000005.1, on the reverse strand, counting down.
AATTCTTAACAACCCAATTAACACGAACCACAGCAATATCATTTTCATAATAAACATCTGAAAATTGATAAGACTGAATATTACCTATCTCTCTATCAACCAAAGACTTATCAGTTAAATAAACATCGATAATTTTCTCAACTCTTTTTTTTTCTGAAAGTTCTGTAAGATGAACCATAGAAGAGAAGTCTTTTTTTATAAGCATCTCAATAGCATTAGAAACCACATCATCAGGTTTTGAAAAATCAACAGCATACCCAAAATTAAACAATAAAAACCCAAATAAACTAATACCAAAAATCTTACCCTTCATATTACAAAAGTCGTAAAAACTACAAAAAACTTTACAAATAACAAACCTTAAATCACAATAAACAAAAAATGCCTAATGATATCCTATAAATCGAATTTCAAATGTTTCCTTATTGTTTCAACAAACTCATCATAACTTTCGTTTTTCTCTATCTTAACAACTTTAGCAAAGAAATCTGGAACCTTAACAACTTTTCTGGTATTCTTATCTAGAAATACAAGTTCAGAAAGACCAACACAAACTAAGGATTTTTGATAGTTTTCAATTCTAAATATTTTGTATCCAATACTCAATTTAGTTTTTGTTATTTCAATAAGACAACTTTGAACAACTATATCATCATCATAGTAAGAAGAATCAATAAATTTCGCTGAAGTGTAAACAACTGGAAGTAAATATCCCCTATCTTCAATTTCTCTGTATGTTATACCTATCTTTCTTATAAGATCTGTTCTACCAACTTCCATCCAAACAAAGTAGTTAGCATAGTAAACTACTCCCATTTGATCTGTCTCAGCATACCTAACCTTCAGGTAAGTTTCATTGATCATAAAACCCCCAGAATTATAGCTTTATAAAAAGCATACTTATATCGTCAATTACCATACCATTATTCATAAATGATTCAACTTCTTGGGAAACTTTAAACATAAGTTCATTTGGCATTATATCTAGACTTATATACTTATATAAAATTCTCATCATGTCATCAATAGAAAAAATATTACCGTCCTTATCTGAAATAGAAAATAACCCATCACTAAGCAATATAAGATAATCGTTTTGATTAAAATCAATTTCAGAAGAATAAACATCTATTTTTGAAAGTAATCCAAGTATAGGAGCAGTCGATGAAAGAACAAAAAACTCATTTAAGCTTGAACTCCAATAAAGACAATCAGTATGACCACAACTGACATACTGAAACTTCTTTCTATTTTTATCAATCAAAGTTATGAAAAGTGTTGAATATCTACCAGTATCTTTAATAAGACTATTAAAATCCGCATTCAGATTTCTAACAACTGAAGTCAAACTAGAATATCCTTCAACAACTTCTTTTAGTAGAAGAGCTTTTAACATAGAAACAATTATACCTGCAGAAACCCCATGTCCTGAAACATCAGCAATGTACGATATAAATTTACTCTCTGACAGAGGTATAATATCTAAAAAGTCTCCACCAACCAAAACAGCAGGTTTAAAATATTTATCAAACTCTAATCCTTTTACACTTTTTTTGTTAGGTAAAAGTCTATCTATAATTTCCTTACCAACTATAATCTCATCAACAACACTCCTGTAAAGAGTTAAAAATCTATTGTTATCTTCTACAAGTTTATTTTTCAGGAAAAATACATAATTCATTCTAGAGTATAAAAGTGTAAGAATAACTATTAAAAACACAATACTATGAAACACAAATCCCCAACTACTCCTTACCGAAAAACCAAAAATTATTTTAAGTAAAAACATCAAAAAGAGAGCCAAAAAACCAACAAGCAGCTGCTTATACCCCAAGTGCGATTCAGACTTCAAATAATTTTCTTCCTTATTCACCATACCAAGAACTATATCCCTAATAACCAAAAAAATCACAACCAACATCAAAATATAAACTAAATCACCTAAAAATACTCCATCAAATATAACAGCTGAATAGATACCAAATACTGTAAATAGTATTACAAACAGAATAGATAAAAAAGATAAGGTAATATGAATTAAATAATTTTTTTTAAAGGATACATCCATAAGAATCAGAAGTGATATAACTGACAAAATAGCAAGAATATCAACAATTTGAATACCCCAATAATCTGTAAAAAAGGCAACAAAGTTAAAAGTTGCTGATAAAAAAACTAAAGAAATCGATATTGAGTAGACTAACTTAAACGTTCGTTTCATTTCATAGTAGAAGTAATTAGCTATCATGGAATGAAAAAAAACGAAGAGAGATATACCGTATGTAAGGGACACTATTACTGTTGTTATCATTAATTATATGCCGAGGACGGGACTTGAACCCGTACGCCGTTGAAGGCATGGGATCCTGAATCCCACGCGTCTACCAAATTCCGCCACCTCGGCCTAGCTACTTAATACCTTTGTTATTATTAATCTCATTAACCTTTCCTAAAATTATATCCTTAAGGTTTTTGGAACTAGCAACCGCCCTCAAGTTTGCTTTTTGAATCTCTTCGAGGACTTCTTTTCTGTATATTTTTAATTCTGGTGGCGCGGAAATTCCAATTTTTACAGTATCACCCTTTATAGAAAGAACCTTTATCTCTATGTTATCTCCTATTATTATACTTTGTTCTTCCTTTCTTGAAAGAACCAACATTCTAACCTCCTAGACACTAACCCTCGTTGTTATATCGTAATCTGTTGGATAGTCGTTTAGCTTAGAAACTGCTTGCACTCCTTTGTTGTTCTTTGTATTTACTAGAATAGGACCTAGAAGGTTAGCAGTAACTTTTTGCTCATCTAGATTAACATTTAGTATTACAAAAACCATAATATCTTCTTGATTTTCCATATCTATGTACTTAAGATCATCTTCATAAACATCAAGTATATAGTCAGGTTTAAAAACATACGGATTCGCAACAAGAAAACACAGATCCGAATTCTCAATTGACTGCATCCAGTAAACGAAAGAATCCTTCTCAAACTCTATAAAAACATATCTCTTATAATCTTCAAATCCAATAATTCCTCTGTCAAAAGTTATTATATGCTCTTTATCTATCTCAATTTCTCCAAAATGCTTCGAGAGGATTTTCATACCTTCCTCACAAAAAGTATATAGAAAATACTAACAACTTTCAAAATGAGTTTTGGTTAAAACTATTTATAAATTACAATTCGTATCAATGTTCTTTTTGACTCTTATCCTTGATTATTATTTTTATAGGTACTCCATAAAAACCAAATAAAGCTGTTATTCTCGATTTTAAGAAGTTTTCAAAATTCTTCTTAAAATGTTCTGATCTATTCACAAAGACAACAAAAGTAGGTGGATTTATATCTACTTGGGTTATGTAGTATATTCTTAACCTAGTAGAAAGTTCTCCACTAAAAAACTGTGGAATTTCTTCTCTTATCTTTCTATTCAAAAAACCTGTTGTTATTCGTTTTTTCGAGTTTTTAAAAACCCTAAGAATTTCATCTAAAAGCCTATCAATATTGTATTTTTCTTTAGCGGATATTAAAACAACTGGTACGTTTTCAATCCCTTGAAATGTTCTAGATAGAAAGTCTCTAAAAGCAGACTCATATTTCTTAACCTCTCTAATATTCCTAATATTATCAACACCAACAACCAAATCCCATTTATTTACAGCAATAACAAAAGGCTTATAATTTTGCATAACTGTGTCAAAAACTTTCTTATCTTGTTTGGTTATACCTTCTTTTCCATCAATAACTATAACAACAACATCAGAATTTTTGATAGCACTCTCAGTTCTCTGAATACCAAACCTTTCAATAAAGCCTACTTTGTTGATACTTTTCCTAAAACCAGCAGTATCAGTTATCCTAAATGTAATTTTATCAACATTAATAATATCATCAACACTATCTCTAGTCGTTCCTGGTTCATCATCAACTAAACTTCTATCCCATCCAACTAAAGCGTTCATAAGTGTAGACTTACCAACGTTAATTCTACCTACTACACTAACATTTATACTATCATCCAAATTACTCCAATTATCACCTTTAAAAGTAATAGATTCCTTTAATGTATCAATAAGTACATCAATACCATACTTGGTTTTTGAAGATACAAAAAGTATATCTTCAAATCCCAATCTAAATACTTCATCCGCTACTGCAATCTTCTGATGCTCGGTATCAACCTTGGTAACAACTAGCTTAACTTTTTCTTTATATGGTCTCAATATACTAGCAAGCTCAAAATCCAAAAATCCAACATTATTATACTCCACCGTAAAAAGAATAAGAGAGGAATCTTGGATAGCTTTAAGTAAAAGTTCTCTGACTCTACTAGTAAGTTTTTTGGGTATAGACCCCAAAGAATCATCAAGCAAATATCCTCCCGTATCTTGTAATATAAACTTTACACCATCAAAATCTATTATTTCTTTGTTTATATCAATAGTAGTACCAGGTTCATCAAACACAATAGCCTTACCCCTACCAATTAGGACATTAAAAAGAGATGATTTACCTGTATTAGGGCGCCCTACTATTGAAACTACACTCAACCCCATAATCTCTCTTAGAAATAAACTAAAGTTTCACCTTTATTCCACCTTGAATGTAAAAAGGCTCGGAAATAATACTCCCATATCTAACTTGAATAACATTATTAAGAATATTATCTACCTTAAGAATTACAGAAATATTCTTCAAAAACTCCCATTCAATCTCAGTAGAAACACCCAAATAGGGGTACAACTCATAAATACCAAAATCAACCCATCTTGATGTTTCACCAAAAACGCTAAACGACAAATTAAAGTTACCTAATATAAACTTTGAAGAAATCTCAGTGGAATGTATAGAAACATAAGGTATAAATGGAATAAATAGTGAAAACCTATAAATAGCACTTAAATTAAACCACTCAACAGATACCACATCTAAAGAAACTTTTGAATACAAAGCACTTACATTGGTAATATCAACAACATAAACATCATTTTGCAATTTATCATATAGTTTTGAAAAATAATATGAATATCCTATAAATAACTTAATAGAATTGTTACCCCAGAAGAAAAATCTGGGACTCAACTCAACACCCAAAGAAGAATCTCCAAAAGGAATATATGTAACAAAGTTTAAACCTCTAGATAAGTAAGAGATTTCAAACTTTTCAAAATCTTTGAAAACTGATAGAAAGACAACCAAGTTGTCACTTAATCTATAACCTAGATTTAGTCTAGTATACCACTCCATCGGAAAGAAAGTGTTTGGCAAAATACCGGTACTAAGACCCACAAACCAACTATTCTCATATATAGGAAAACTAAAAGAAAACGAAATATCTCCGTAAACACCACTTTTGAAATCATTATCGTAAGTTAATTTGATTACGTCTGTACCTATACCAAAATCAATTCCAAAAAAATTAAACTCTTCTATTCCATACTTGTATCCAACACTAAGAGAGAAATCATTAAGTGAAGTATAATAGTAAGAAAAAGTCCTATCCCTTATCCTACTATTAAAATGTTCAAGTTCTAATAAAACATTAAAAGTTGAATCCCTATCAATTCGGTACCTAAATCTTGAGTTAGCAACAACTTTCCTATCCTTTTCATCGAGATAATTTCTATTACTCCAAAGTCCTTTAAAATCCTCAAAAAACTCAATAGTACTACTCCAAAAGACAACACTTGAAGAAACACCTATAGAAACATTAGCAAGATCAAGCTCCTTAAAAGTATTCAAGAAGCTACCATCATAACCATATAACACCACATCAGGTCTTTTGAATCTATTATATTTTACTACAGCACTTATACTAACACTATCAGAAGGTATTTGACTAAGACCTATTATTGAAAAATCAAGGATATCGTTTAGACCATAGGCAAAAAGCGCTATCAGTCTTGACTTTACATCTTGGGATATATCTTTCTTAGCTTCTTTTTCAAGAACATCTACGCTCCTAATAGTAGGTATTTCATAAAGCCCCTTTTTCTCTTCCTTTGTAGGTAAATAACTTTCTCTATCATCCATCACAGGTGAAGTAGCAGGTTCAGCAAAAAATTCAGTTTGAGGTAAAATAACCTCATTAGTATTTGTCTGAGCAAAACTCAACAAAACAAAACAAAAAAGCAAAACGCTAATAACAAACAAAATCCTAACGTTTGTCATATTATATGATGTTGAACATTCTCATATCCAACATTCAATCTAAATCGAAATATACTTCCTAAACATCTTAATATCTACCAACTGTCTTCTTCATTTTTTCATTCCAATACCAGGAGAAGTAGTATAGTTACCTCTATTGTAATAGTGTATATTATCAAAACTCCAAGCTAGACCACAGCACCTAATAGTTACATTAACAGGTGAAGAGTAAGTACAAAGAGCTTCAACACCAACAACTCCATTATTAAACATATAGAGTATTACCTAGATGTAATCTTGAAATGTAGTTCCATCAAAACTCCTATTAAACGTCCACTGTAGGAGTAGACACATTAGTAATATTGAAACCAATCTGTTAGTAGTACTTATTTCATAGGAGTTATACCTTGATACTATGTTATCCATACGAATAAATTGCCCCCCCTATTGAAAGGGGGGGGACTCAAAATAACCTTTTCAGGAGGTGGCCTTAATTAGATTTCTGTTTCTTGGTATCTCCTCTTTGCTGATCTTTTCTAGGTTGTTCTTGTTTAGGTTGTTCTTGTTTAGGTTGTTCTTGAAGCTGTTGAGGTTGTTCTTGCTGAATTTCTTCTTTCTTTCCAGTATTTTGTGATTTAGTATCAATTCCTAATTCTTTCATTTCCTTCTTCCGCTTTTCAAGCTCTTCCATAAATTGTAATTCTCTTATCTTCTCTTCAGTATAGGCAAAAGCACTTCTAGGTAGCCTAAACCTGTAAACCAAGCTAAAAGAATGAGACAAATCACCAACTGAAGCAAACAAATGAGGCATAATACTTAAACTATAGTCAAAATTAACTTCATGCTCATCAGCAAAAACATAACCAAAAGAAAGTCCTACACTTATACTTGAAAATTCATACAAACCAAATTCATATCCTGCCCTAAGACCAATTATTCTATTCAAAAACCATGTCTCAACACCAAAATGATATGTCAAATCAAGTTCTCTATTATCGCCAGGTTCTCTTTCGGTTTGTGTTATACCTACTCCAACCATAAGATCCTCAAAAACATCAAAGAAAGAACCAACTATCCAGTTTGCTCCAAACTTTATCTTTCTCGGAAGGGTAGATTCATTTCCTTCAATTAATGCTGTATTAGGTTTTATGATATTCTGAACGGCAAATCCTAACCTTATAGTATAGCTGAAATCATAAGTCACACCTACATCCATACCAAATCCCCAAGTACTTAATCTATCACCAAGATACGGATTAACTTGTGTATCAGAATTTGGAACCAAACCTAGGTTATACAAATTTAGTTTCACTCCTGCTGATATTCTGGCACCTTTCGATATAAAATCATCAAGATTTTTAGCATATCCTATGCTTATAACTTGCTCATAGTATAAATCCAAGACATTAAACCTAGAATAAGAAAAACCTATAGATCCTTCCCTAAAGAAATATGGCACATTACCACCCGCAATAACACCCGCTAAGTAATCAATTCCAGCATAACCTTTATTACTGAAAGGTATCACACCAAATATACTAAACATGTTCATACCAGTATCATCAAGGTATCCTATAGGTATACCAAAGTTAACCCTACTTTCTATATTTTTAGTATTAGCCATCAAAGCAGGGTTATACTCCATACCGTTCACTCCATCAAATAATCCAAACATAGCATTCCCAAAACCTTTAGCTCTAACGCTAGTACCCCTATCAAGGTACTCGAAAGCGGCTTCTGCATATATTCCCAAAAGCAATATACACAAGACAATTAACATAACCCCAAAACTAAACCTACTCATAACAACCTCCTGTTATTTCACGAGGATAACGGTTCCTCTATAACCAACCGTACCCCCTGTCTCAACCACAAAAATGTAAGCACCATTTCTAACTATAACTCCATCTAGATCCTTACCATCCCAATAGACCTCTCCTTGTCCGAAGCTACCATCACCTTCTAGTTCTCTGACCAACTTACCACTCATATCATATATCCTTACCTTATATTTATCGTAAGGCTTATCTAACTCAAAGGTGATCTTAAATACCCCATACCTACTATCAACACTCGCATTTTTTACACTAGGAGTAAATGGATTCGGTGAGGCTTTCACATTCCTTACAACACCTTCCGTTTTAACACTACTACCATCACTCATAACCGTATAGACTCTGTGTAGATATCTAGTCTTTATATACACAAAGTTTTTGTCCTTATCA